>JAVVEE010000031.1:0-27792 GCA_032251315.1 Gammaproteobacteria bacterium | reverse complement strand
GATGCATTCTCAGCGCGTCTTGGTTGAAGAGTATCCTTTCCATGTGACTCAATAGTATATAACACTTGAAAGACATTTCAGCATTCAACCTATTGATTATATTTTGTTTCAGTTAACGGGACAACAGTGTAATAATTATTATAAATGATCGGCATTAACGGCTTATCCCTTTGGTTTTGCCGGGGGTTCGGACATTTTCAGGTTCGCCAGGAAATTTTCCGCCAGCGCCAGATAGATCGATTTTCTGCAAATCAGTTTGGAGGTGCCGGTGGCTATCAACGAGGTCGCCATCATCGCCAGCAGCAGGTCCTGATTGTCGGTCATTTCCATGACGATAATAAAAGCGGTGATGGGGGTTTGTACCACCGCCGAAAAATAACCCACCATGCCCAGCACCACTACCGCCGAGGCCAGTTCCACCGGAAAATAAGCCGCGATATTACTGCCCAGCCCGGCACCGCTGGCCAGCGAAGGCGCGAAGATACCGCCGGGAATACCGCTCAGATAGGTGGCCATGGTCGCCAGAATTTTAAGCAGCGGATAAAAAACGCCCGCCTCGGCCGTACAGGCCGCGGTACCCGCGCAGCCGACAATCTCTTTCGCTTCGATATAACCGGTACCGTAAATCATGCCGCCACTGAGCAGCCCCAGAGCGGCCACAATCAGGCCGCAGATGAAGGCGATCTTTATCGCATGCTTTGGCATATAGGGACGCAGGCGGGCCGATGCCGAAATCAGGAACTGGCTGAATGAGCCGCCCAGCACACCCCCGACCACACCGCACACCAATACCGCCAGCCAGACAAAACCGGCGTCCAGAGTCGCCGGTAGCGCGCTGTAGTAATTGTAATTATCCTGATGCACCATGATCGCCACCATGCCTGCCAGCACAATGCCGATCAGCATCATGCTGCTGTTACGCCGGTCAAACGAACGCGCCATTTCCTCGATCGCAAACATGATGCCCGCCAGCGGAGTATTGAAAGCCGCGGCGATCCCCGCACCGCCACCGGTGAGAATCAGGCCGCGCTCAAGATAGCGCGCCGGTACATGCATATGCCGGCCGATGGAATACATAATCGCCGCACCGATATGCACGGTCGGCCCCTCGCGCCCAATCGAACCACCGACAAACAGCCCCAGCACAGTCAGTATAAATTTACCCACCGCCACCCGAATCGACAGCAGGTGCCGGCACAGATCATCGCCGGTGCGCTCAATCGCCACCAGCGTTTGCGGTATGCCGCTGCCTTCCGCCCCGGCAAAAAAACGCCGAGTCAGCCAGCTGATCAGCACAAAACCCAGAGGCGTAACCACAAACGGTAACCAGGGCGTGGCTGCAATATATTCACGGAAAGTGTGGTCGGCAAACTCACCCAGCAAAGCAAAAGCCGCCGCCATCACCCCCACCAGCACAGCGCCCAGCCAAAAAATCAGACGCGTACGCCAGGCGGTGCGATTAAATAAACGAAGCTTGGTTCGGCGAAGATGACGGCGCATAAGTCAGAAGGTTTTTCGAAAAAAGTGATTGTAGCGCAAACAGGCACAGGATGATGCCTATAGCAAACGGGAATGGTTTATCCGTAGTAAATGTGTTCATTAACGTGCTCCCTGCCGGCTCAATATTCCCACTTCTTCTTTCTGGTATGCTTGCAGCCGCAATAAAAAGTAGATATCGCCGTTTGCGATTATCCAAATCATTCACTGAGAATTTTATGCCTCCCAACCAGTATGACCTGCTGATTATCGGTGCCGGTGTCTCCGGTAGCGCGCTGCTGTACCTGAGCACAAAATATACTGACATCAAGAATATCGGTATCATCGAGAAATACTCAGCGCCGGCTCGAGTCAACTCACTGTCGAGCAATAACAGTCAGACGCTTCACTGTGGTGACATCGAAACCAATTACACGCTGGATAAAGCACTGAAAGTGCAACGCGCCGCCGCCATGCTGCGCAACTACGCACTGGCACAGCCGGATGCACATCACATCATTTTCAAGTACCCGAAAATGGTGCTTGGCGTCGGCAGCGGGGAATGTGAGCTGCTGAAAAAACGCTTCGAAGTATTTTCACCGCATTATCCCGGGCTTAAGTTGCTCGACAAAAAAGCCATCGCGCGCATCGAGCCCAATGTCTCGATGAACGGCGACCGCTTTCGCGATGAGGAGATCATCGCCCTCGGCTCTACCGATGAATATACCGCAGTCAATTTCGAAGCGCTGTCGCGCTCCTTTGTGCGCCAGGCGCAGCTGGCGGCGGATCTGGAGCCGGATAAAAATATCGATGTGCATTACAACCGCCATGTCGAACATATCAGGATCGAAGATGACGGCTTTATCATCGAGACCGGTGATGCCTGTTACCGCACGCGCGCACTGGTTGCCTGTGCCGGTGGTCATAGTCTCAAACTGGCACATGACCTGGGCTATGGGCTTAACTTTTCGGTATTGCCTATCGCCGGCAGTTATTATTTCACGCCGCATGTCCTGAATGGCAAGGTCTACACGGTGCAAAATGATGCTCTGCCGTTCGCCGCCATTCACGGAGACCCTGATGTGCTGGTGCCTGGAGAGACACGTTTTGGCCCGACCGCATTAGTGCTGCCGATTTTGGAACGCTACAACCTCAAAACTCTGCCGGATTTCTTCCAGGTATTCCGATTCGATCGCAGGGTGGCAAAAGTATTATGGGATCTGCTGCGTGTCAGAGATATCCGCAATTACATGTTCAAGAACATGCTGTTCGAGATCCCGCTAATTCGCAAATGGCTGTTTCTAAAGGATGTACGCAAGATCGTCCCGTCACTCAGGTTCCGTGATCTGAAATTCGCCCACAAGGTCGGCGGTATCCGCCCGCAGCTGATCGACAAGGACAACTGCAAACTGCTGATGGGCGAGGCCAAGATCGATACTGGCATCGGCGGTATCTTCAATATGACACCCTCACCCGGCGGCACCTCCTGTATCGAAAATGCAGAAGTTGATATGCGAATCGTGACACAGCATCTGGGTGCCAACATAAACGAGAGCGCCTTGCAAAAAGACCTGCTCAACAAGCATAGCAACTTGCACTGTGATGACGCTATAAAAAATGGTGGACACGGCTGATAGCAGTAAAATCCCGGTGGCAGAACAGGACAATGGCGTCGGCTTTCCCCGCCATATTTAAAGGCCTGCACTTAAGGTTCAGCATTCTTTGAGTACACGACTGGTTTGCAAAGTCTTTCAACATCTATTGAAATAATTGGTTAAAGGGTTCTAAGCGCTTTAACCATGGCTATGGCTTGGGTTACAGGAAAGCTCCAAACCGCTAATATTTAAACGCCATATTAAATACGCCAAAATTGTCTTTTTCATCCTGTCCGCGAAACTCTCTGGTGCGACTGACGAAAGAATAATTAAAACGAATATCTTGCCAGTTTATAACCACGCCTATCTGTAAATCGCCGACGAACGGGTATTTGTCAACACTGCGACTGTCTCTGAAAGTATTGCCATCAAGAAAGATATTTTGCGCCACCGCTCGCACATCGATACCGGCGAAAAGGTACTAGGAGACATCGGCTGCCGGCGAAAAATTGCCCGAAGTCGGCAGGCCCGGTTCAATACGTGGCGGCCCGTAATCGTTGGGCAAATGCCGTCCGAGGCGCAGGGTGAAGCCAGTGTTGGCATAGGTGTATACGTTGCCGATGGCTGCGCCGATATGGGGTGTTAAATCCAGCTTAAAATTCGATACAGTGGTGATGGCGAGTCCACGCCAGCAGCGCTGGTAAGTGGCGACGAGGCCCGGCTCATTGCCCAGTTGCGTATCCCACCCCTGTGGTTCCTTAACATCGCCGATAAGCATGTGAATAAGATTTTGACTCTGCTCGGCCAACGAAAGCGGGCCCACTATGCCAAGGGTCAGCACCAGCAGGTCGAGCTGCTTACCGAATTCGGCCCCTAGCGTAATTGAGCTATACAGCCATCCGGCATAAGAGCGCTCGTCCGCAGGCGGGTTGGCAACGCTGATGTTGCTCGGTGTAAACATACTCTGCCCAAAGGAATAGCCATGCTGAATTTTGCCCGGTTCAGGAAACCAGGGAATGTGACGGGAGAGTTTCATCGCCCACTCAGGTGGAGATACATCACTGCCGGGCATCCAGGTCAGTTTCAGGCCATTGGTATAATGGCGATCGGTATTATAGAAGGCGTCGTTTTCCTGCACGAAGATTATTGTCCCGCTGACCTCGGTCTCCCCCGACAGGGACTGATGAAGGCGATTAACAGCAATAAGGCGCAAGCTTTATACGACTCACCCCTTTTTCTTCCAACCCTCTAACCCGTGCCTGAAACAAAGTAAACATAACAGCGCTCACTGCAATCAGCGTGTTGTTGATGTGTCTGGCGATGCCTTACTGCGCACTGCCACTGCGCCGATGACGGGAACAGCAGCATCAATAACCACAACACTCAGAGCCGGTGCGTTTAGCGATGGCTTATCCATCAGCATAACCACTCATGCTAAGTCGTGTTACTTGCTGCTGTTTCATTACTGCCAGCCCCCTTACTTGAAAATAAAGATCTGATCGTCATTTTTTAGTTAGTGGCGTTATCTTTGGGACAGTGTCGTTTCCGGCGAACACCCAAAAAACACTTAGTTATGTGTGATCGGAGCACATAACAAACACTCATTATCAGGATTCATATGAAATTAAAAAAGAGACCCGAAGCGGTGTTATTTTTTGAAAATGATAATCGGTATACTTCAGTGGCTTTATCAAAAAGTGAGATTACTTGAAATATCGCTTAAAGACTACCCATACTTAGAACATCGTTTTTAACTAAATGATTCAATGTTATTATTTTCAAACGTTCTGCGGAGGATGCATTAAAATGAAAACACTACAAAAATACACGACCTATTTAAATACCCTGTCCGTTCTTTTATTTTTATTAATTTTTTCCACCCTGCTGATACCCGCGAAAACAGAGGCCATGCCCGTATTCGCTCGCAAGTACGACATAAGCTGCAATGCCTGCCACTCTGCTTTCCCCAGACTCAATGAATTTGGTGAACAGTTTGCCGACAATAAGATGCGCCTACCCAACTGGAGAAACAAAACCATAGATGCCGGTGATGACATGCTGGCGCTACCCCAAAGCGTGCCTCTGGCCATGCGTATGCAGGCCTATGCCCAGGCGCGCGAAGCCGAGGGAGTTAACATTGAATCAGGTGAGACAGTTTCCGCGGACGGTGATATTCAGTCACCTTACCTCATCAAACTACTGTCGAGCGCGCCACTGTCGGAGCACATCAGCTACTATTTTTACGGGATCTTTGCCGAGAAAGGTGACAACGGCTCGGTGATACTCGAAGACGCCTGGTTTTCCCATGATGCCATCTTCAATACAGGCATCAGTATGATGATCGGCCAGTTCCAGGTGTCCGACCTGATGTTTAGGCGCGAGCTACGCCTCACCTTCCAGGACTACATGGTCTATCGCATGGCCGGACTAACTTATGACCGCGGGATTTTATTCGGCCTGCCTGCTGGCCCGCTTGATCTTTCGTTCGGGCTGGTCAACGGTAATGGCATCAAGGATAACTTCAGCATCAACAGTCCCGGTTACCAACGTTCCGACCACCTGTTCGATAATGACAACGGCAAATCCGTTTTCGGACGTATTGGGGGTGATATCGCCGGAGTTAATATCGGCCTGTTCGGCTACTCCGGCACGCAGAAAAATACCACCAATCTAGCTGGCGGCACCGTCAGCGGTGACCGGGACACCGACAAGATTTCATACGGCATCGATTTATCCGGCAAGGTCGGCGCTAAAACATACTGGTATGCACAGCTGCTGCAAAACGACTGGGATGAGTTCATCGATAATAACACCGACTACAGCTGGTTCGGCGGTTTCATCGGCGTCGATTATATTCACAGTGACCGCTGGTCCTATTCCATACTGTACAACTACACGGATGCCAATGACTTTGAAAACACCGACACTGTCTACGAAGGCCTCGATATGAACACGGTAACTTTATCGGCAGGCTATTATTTCATGCGTAACGTAAAAGGTGTTATCGAAGTCAACTTTGATCTGCTAGATACCGTCGATAAAACAGGAACCTACTGGACCGGCCACCTGACCGGTGAGGACTACGCCCTGATTGGTATTGATGCGGCTTTTTAGGCACCTGAAAATACACGGAGAAATCTTTTATATGTAAAGTCTCGCTCTCTTACCTTTAGCAGCAATAGTGACTGAGGAGCGAAGGTGAAGGACTTGTCATAACCAACTTTCCATACCTCATTATGCAACAAGGAAATAACATGGCGAGTGCGAGTACGCTTTTTGTAGCACTGGCAGCTCTATGTTGGGGGCTATCAGGCGGGATCGGTGCCATCCTCATGGCCGATAGCTGGGATGCTTTCGTGGTGTCATTCTATCGGGGCGCGATCGGGCTACTGTTCGTCCTCTTCTGGTTAGCATTGCGCCTGCGCAACAGCGGATTAACAAGTCGCCGATTATGGTTCTGGTCGGTGGTTGCCGGTCTTGGCGTAGCCGGCAACTTCTCGTTCTATTTTGTGAGCATCGCGGAGGGCAGTGTCGCGGTTGCGGCTACATTGATGTACTGCGCACCCGTGTTCGTCTATCTGGCGTCATTCGCACTCAAGCTCGAAAGCTCCACCCCGCTGAAGTGGGCTGCAATCGTAATGGTGATGATTGGGATCGTATTGCTTACGCGCATTTACGACATCGACGCGGACGGTATCACTCCGCTCGGCGTGGCTACCGGGCTGCTTGCCGGGTTGTTTTATGCAGTGTTCATTTTCGGCTTCAAGTATGCGACCCCACATGGCAGCCCGCAGGCAATTCTTGTGATTGCATTCACGACACTTGTTGCCATCCTTATCTGGCCGGGCGATCTTGATCAGATCACTGCAGTCCCATACACCCCTGTTTGGCCGCTGTTTGCAGCACTAGGCGTGCTTGGCGCGGGACTATCATTCACTCTTTATATTTTGGGCCTGAAATATACCGTGCCGGCCGTAGCCTCCATTATGGCGATGGTCGAACCCGTCACCGCAACGTTATTCGGTATTGTTGTTTTAAATGAAAGCCTGGTAGGCCTGCAAATTCTAGGTATGGGACTGATTTTGGCCACCGTCACTGCGATGAGCATATATTCGAGCCACCACCAGACGCCTTCCGGTTTAACCAATACGGAGTAGCAAAAGGAAAAAGGACTCGGCTCGAATCCAGGACTCAAGTGAAACACCAGCCCTGTTTATTTTAAATCATCACCAAAAATATCATCCGGGATCAAAGTATAAAAATAAGGCACATAGGTTAAAACGGTACCTTGATATATACCAAGATTCCTCCATGTATCAGTAAGCTGTTCCAAAAGTAATGCGTTGTCTAAATCTTCTTTTAACGCTTCTAATACCGATATCAACGGTTTTATACTAGGTTCGTTTGTATATTTATTTAACATTTTAATTGCGTCATCAATATTCGCAACGTTCATGTTATCTGTAGCATTACTCATATTTTTTTATCCGGATTTATCAGATGTAAGGAAGCGGCAGCTTTTCTTCTATTATACATAACGGCTGAATTGTGGAATACGAGGCGTTACAGTAGGAAGGTAAGATTTTATCTCGTTTTTCTCGCTTTAGCTTGTTTATTGTCTCATCAATGCGTCTGCAATGTTCGTCGTTCTATTTAAACTTAAAGAAGCTCATCAGTTGTGTCAGCCCTTCAGTTTCCTCATGCAGTGAACGAGTGGCTGCTACAGATTCCTCCAGCATGGCTGCATTTTGCTGGGTCATATCGCCCATTCTGGCAATAGCGACATTGACCTGACTAATGCCGGATGATTGCTGCTGGCTGGCTGAGTCAATTTCGTTCATGATATCAGCCACTTTATTGATGCCTTCAATGATGCTCAGCAAGGTCGTACCCGACTCTTTTACCAGTGTCGTGCCGGTCTTTACTTTCTCGGCGCTGTCTTCGATCAGGTTCTTAATTTCTTTTGCGGCATCAGCACTTCGTTGCGCCAGGCTTCTTACCTCACTCGCAACAACAGCAAAACCCCGGCCATCCTCACCAGCCCGAGCCGCCTCAACTGCGGCATTCAATGCCAGTAAATTAGTCTGAAAAGAGATGGAATCTATCGTTGAAATAATATCTGCAATCTTTTTACTTGAATCATTAATGGCATTCATAGCAGAAGCTGCCCGATCAACCACCTGTCCACCGCTGCTGGCATTGTTACGCACAACGCCGGCAAGCTCATTCGCCTGTCCTGTTAGCGTTGCATTCTGGCTTACGATACTGGTCATCTCCTCCATAGCAGAAGATGTTTCTTCAAGGGATGAGGCCTGTTCTTCTGTGCGCTGTGATAGATTAACATTGCCCTCGCTTATATCTTTAGAATTGTTTTCGATGCTGGCAACACTTTTGACCACATCATTTACAATTTCTCGCAATTTAACATTCATCCTTGAAGTGGCATTCATAAACCGGCCAACTTCATCGTTTGAAGCAACCTCAATGTTATGGGTCAGGTCCCCGGTTGATACGCTTTCTGATAACGACACTGCAGATTTCAAAGGCCGGGTAATGCCAATAATGATTAGAAACGAACTAAAAATACCTAATAATAGCCCTCCGACAATGCTGCCAATGACCATATAGCGATAGCCTTGATTGCGGTCAATAGCGACATTAATGTCTTTCTGAGACTGGACCATATAAAAATCCAGAATATTGCTAATGGTGACAATAACCGGTAAGTATTCCTGTCCCGAGATCTCTTCAATCATGCGCCCTAACTCCCAGTCTTCTGATCGTATCGCGCTGAGTATCGGTAGAACAGCTTCCTGGCCGTTGATAACACGTGTGGCCTCATATACCCCAAGAAGCTCCCTCTCTTTATCGCTACTCACCGTTCTGGACATCATCTCAATATTTTTCAGTGTCGCGCTCATGCCGGATTCTATCTTCTCTATATAATCCTTTGATCTATCCTGCTCCATTAATGCTTCGAGTATTAAAATGCGATGATCAAGCGCGTTTTTCTGAAGTGCTGCGGCAAGTTCGAGTGGAAGCATGCGTTTAGCATAGAGCGACTCTAATTCTGATTCAGCCTCAGTTAACGCATAAATACCAAACAAGCCAACAACAATCAGCAGACTCGCCATAAAGCCGACGAGCATCCCTAATCTTGTTCCAATGGTTTTACTAGAGAAGCCAAAATGGCTACCACGCATTTCTTTACCAGGCCAGGCTTTATTTATAATTTTCATATAGTTGAATGCCACCTTAAATAATAATTTATATTAACAGATGAGTTAACAGCGACTGGTTTATACATCAAACCGCTATAAGGGCAAGAGTTTTTCATACCTTAAAGCATGTATGAGTTTGTTGCTTTATAAACCATATAAAAAAAATGGACAAAAACACCTTAAATTTTAAATGTGTAAAAAATTCCAGCTCAATGCTTGTTACCTCGCGCATTCAATCTAAGTGTTGTTGTTTAAGGTTAGTTGAGTTCAACCTGTATGTATAGTGTTTGGCATATTAGAAAGTATTGTGACTTGACACTAATGCCATTACGTTAAGCACTAACACCTTGACATGAAAATCAACGCCCGGGCAGCTTAATAAAATTAAGAACCACATCCATTACCATGCTTACAAAAGTCTTTTATAATTAAGATGTTAGAATTTAACTTAATGGCGCGGGGTCTGACCCAAATGGTTTTCGTGATTTGACGTACCAATAGCCAAACCCGTCGATAAGCAGCATATCTGGTTGAACAATTGAGCTGCACTCCGGTCTATAATATGCGTAAAGGCATTACCCAATGGGACAAAGAGGGCAATACTGCCACCCGGGCACAGCTTTAATCCGGACACTGAGGTAGAGATAGAGCATGACTAACACCCCATCGACTCATCAAAAAACACCCGACCATAAACCGCGGCCACTCATTGACCTGCTGTTCAGCCTCGTTGTGCCGTCCGTTATCCTGATGAAGCTCAGTGGTGATGCTGACCTTGGTGCAACCAACGCGCTGTTGCTGGCCCTGGCTTTTCCCATAGGCTGGGGCATGTTCGAATTAATTAAATACAGAAAATTTAATTTTATTGCCCTGCTGGGCTTAATCAGCGTGTTGCTGACCGGTGGCATCGGCCTGCTCAAATTAGACACTCAATGGCTGGCCGTTAAAGAAGCGGCGATCCCGGCACTGATTGGCATAGCGGTGCTTATTTCTACCCGGACCCGTTACCCGATGATTAGAACCCTGCTTTATAACCCGAAGATTATGCATGTCGACAAAATCAAAATGAAACTCGATGAGCTAAAAAATACCGAGCTATTTGAAGCTCGTCTGTTGAATGCCACCTATTTTCTGGGCAGTACTTTCTTCTTTTCAGCCGTGGTGAATTACGTTCTCGCTAAATGGATTGTTACCAGTCCAACAGGCAGCGTCGAGTTTAATGAACAGCTCGGACAAATGACCCTGCTAAGTTACCCGATGATTGCTATACCCTCAATGCTGATGATGATGGCCATCTTTTATTACCTTTGGCGTACCATTCATGGCTTAACCGGCCTGGCACTGGAAGAAATACTGCATATACAGGAAAGGTAGTTTAAATAAAATTTAAATTATTAGAATGCGTAAAGCGCTTAGACCTCTTTAACTTGGGGATTGTAGTAGGAGTTATGCTACGAATCTAAACCTGACCATTTTTTGAAGGGGACGCGTAAAAGGGGACGTGACTATTTAATAAGCACGTACAGAAAATAGATACGTCCATTTTATCTTCGATTGTATAGATCGCATCAAGCCTCATTATACGGCCCAAGAAAACGCTCGCCATTGAAGTGAATTAAATGGGATGGTGCATCAGCCACCCAGACTTCAGTTTCCCATGCGATTTCGCCAAGGTATCGGCTCATAATAGCCCGGTTCGGGAAGGCGGTCACATACACGAGTCCGGCAGTAGATTGATGAAAGAGCTTGGAGAGTTCATCATGGCGTTTACCATCCACTGGTCCGTGGCTGGTGACAGACTCGACTAATAGCAGCCAATTCTTATCGGTATAATGCAGCACCACATCAGGCATCTTACCGTGCGCGTCCACATCAACATTTAACTTCGCAAGTAAAGCGGCATCGAAATAACCCCATTTTTCTCCAGTGTCGCCAGCGTAGACAAGTACGCTTCCTGGTGCGAAACGCGGTGCGAAATCTTCAACAATAGCTCGGATCAGTTCGCTGTGATCACCCGGGCTGAGATTAATTTTTTTACCTGGTGCAATCTCAACGGGAACAAGGTTTTGCTTTCGATCTTTGGCATAGCGAGCAATAAGTGTGTCACGACCGGCCAAATATTCAGTCAGAGCGTCATGCCATGCCGGCGTACCGAAAGTACGAATTAGCGAGAGCGTAGCTGGCTCTATCTGATAGACGGCATTAGGACTATTTACCGGGCGGTCAGGTTTATCAGGATTGTAAAGCGCAATACCAGCATCGCAGAACTGGTGTATTGTCTGGCGACGGAATGTCTCACGTGAATTAGGCGCATATTCCTTAGCATAGTATTTCCGCGCCCACTCCATGATTGGCGTAATCCCAATAAGTGGATTTTCTGCTTTCAGCCACGACTGCGATGGAGTGAGATTAAGCAGGGCCAATAAACAAAGTGCTGAACGCTCATTCTGCTGCGCACGGGGAAAGCCTAGTGAAATCAATATTTGATATGCGGCATCAATCTTCCTTTTTTTATTGCTGATTGTCATGCAATCATCTCCCCTAACTTTTCATCGATCATTGTTTGTGATAATTGTTTATGTTGCATCGCCCATTGACCAAGCTCAATTAAAATATCACGATCAGGATATTTCATCAGTTTAAGATCAGTAGCATTAACCTGTGTGTGCCCACTGAAGCGACGGAAATGTTCATCAACTATGGTCGTATTAAGAAAGACAGCTAGTCCACGCGCCATCACCTCTGACATTCCTTGTTTATTCTCATGGAGAACATTTAAGTGGTTTTCAAAACCCAGCATCTGTGCGCCATCTAAAGCATTAGGATCAACCACACTTGCTATAATCCGCCGTTTTTCTTCCTTCGATGAAAAACGACGTACAACACAATAAAATCCATTCGGATAGAGCCACTTTTCAGTATCAGCAGTTCGTTGAATTGCGTTCGGCTTTTTTGAACCGTCAATTGGCCATACCACCTCACCCAATTTAAAATGGCACGGATAGAGGAGTGGGACTGTATCTTCGGCCGGAATGTCACGCAGATATTCTTTTAGTCTGTAATCTACAACCGGACCCGTTGATACCTTAAGACCAATGTCTTCCAGTGAGCAACGGATCGCAGCGGATAACTCAAATGTGTTTTTTTCGAGAGAAGTCGGCACATGAATAAATCGCTCAGGATCATCGGGAAAAACAATACGGTTAAAGGGCTGATCATAATTGCAGAGATCAGTGAAGCTGTCGTCAGCCGATGTTGATATAGTCACCTGCCCTTGTTGAGCGGCACATTCGAGATGAATGATAATGTTTTCCTGTAGCACATTGTCATCTTTAAACGCCTGATTGCGTGACTCAAAAAGATGAATATGTCGGATTGCGGTGCGTTCAAACAAGAACTCTCGAAATGGCCTGTAGTATGGCCCGTTACAAAAGCTGCGAGGGATAATTGCAACAATCTGACCACCAGGTCGCATAAGTAGAACGGATAATGCTACAAAGGCCGCATACAAATTGACAGTTTCAATACCGACCTGACGAAGCAAAAGACGGTATCGTGAGTTACTACTTATTTTTTTATATGGCGGATTAAGAATGGCATGAGTAAAATCGCATAATCCAAATTGAATTCTGTTAACTGCTTCTTCTATGAAATCATTACCAATGATTTCATATGAAAAGGGTAATTTATTCGTGCATTCATCGAGCGAGTCAACTAAATCAGTATGAATCGATTCATCCAGTTCAAAAGCAGTTAGTTGAAGATCATCGAAGCCTCGTTTATTCTTTAAAGACCTTTCTATGAATGCGCTGGAAAGCGAACCAACACCTGCACCAGCGTCGAGCAAACGACAGCTACCATCAGCGACCGGGAAAAGTTCTGCCATAAATTTTGCAATTTTTTCTGGCGTCAGAAACTGACCGAGCTGCGATTTCTTTTTTGCTTCGGTACCATGCGATACACGCAATCTTGTTTTTTCAATGGTCGATAACACTTATGCTGCTCCCAAAGCTTGTGTCCTTGAGTCTAAAAAAGTGCTCAAGTCTGGTCTTTTGCCCTTACACTGCATCGATAAATATTCCATTCATTCTAAACCCACTCGCCAATCCTCAACAAACTCCTCAATCGATTCAGCAAAATCCGGATCAGGTTGCTGCTTATTAATGGTGAGATGCACAACAGTCTCGGTATTGTCATTTTCGGCGGTCACCGTCCACGCGACTGCATTCGGGCAACCGGGTAAGGTGAAGCGCAGGCCGTCTTTGATGACTTCGCGATGCACGGTGAAGACGCCCCAGATGCAGTTGATTTCACCGTGGTCGCCGTCATCGTGCATGACTTCGTAGATGGAGATGCAGTGTGTGGGCAGACTCTCAATCGTCATTGATGATTGCAGTTCGACTGGAGTGACTGCTTTATTGACGGTGCAAAAGAATTCCATGCTCAAACCTTAATAAATCACGTTTATCTGTTCGTCACTGAACAGGCGTCTCAGGCGATTGAGTAGATCTTCGTTGGGTTGCACTTTCCAGTTTTCGCCCAGGGTCAGGCGGGTGTGTTCGCTGCCGTTGTTGTACTGGATGTAAACCGGGCACTGGCCTTCGCGGTAGGCCTGTAAGGCGTCGCTGAGTTGCTGGGTCAGCTGCGTTTCCGACCAGGAGCCGTTGGCTTTGGTTTTGTCGATGTTTATTTCCAGGCAACGGGAAAATCGTTCGCGCGCTTCGGTCATATTGTAGATGATGCTGGCGACAATGCGATAGGAGCCGTTGAAGTCATCGTAGGAGACCGGGCCTTCGACCACCAGCAGCTTGTCTTTTTCTAACAGGTGATTGAATTTTTCGTAGGTCTCTTCATAAATGACCACGTCGATGCGTGCGGTGCGATCATCCAGTACGGCGGTGACGATTTTGCTGCCGCGCTGGGTTTTGCGGGTGCGCATGTTGAGCATCAAACCGGCGAGGCGATGTTCCGGCGCATTTTTCCGGCGGTAGTTGTTGTTGCCGCCCGCATTGTCTTTAGGCGCGAGGTCGGCGGCCTTGGCCAGGGTGCAGGTGGTAAATTGCCGGATCTCTTTTTCATAACGCTGGATGGGATGGCCGGTGAGGTACAGACCCAGTATCTCTTTTTCATAGGCCAGGCGGACATCGTCTTCCCACGCCGGCACTTCTATCATGTGTACCGATTCATATTCGTCTGCGGCTTCCATGGCACCGAACATATCATCCTGCCCGGCAAGCGCGTTTTTCTGATTCTGTTCGGCCAGTTGCAGCACGTTATTCAGGCTGGCGATCAGGCTGGACCGGCCGGCGCCCAGCTCATCCAGGGCACCGGCCTTGATCAGGGCTTCGAGCACGCGGCGATTGACCTTGCGCGTGTCGGAGCGGCGGCAAAAATCGTACAGGTCGGCAAACTTGCCGTTGGCTTCGCGCTCCTTGATGATGCCTTCGAGCGCGGCCTGGCCCACGCCTTTAACTGCGCCCAGACCATACAGCACGGTTTTGGAATCGGGCACGCTGAAGTGATACAGCGACTGGTTGACGTTGGGCGGCAAGACTTCCAGCTGCTGCTCGTGGCAGTCTTCGATCAGGAACACCACCTTGTCGGTGTTGTCCATGTCGGCCGATAACACCGCGGCCATGAATTCCGCCGGATAATGCTGTTTCAGCCACGCGGTTTGGTACGATAGCAGGGCGTAGGCGGCGGAGTGCGATTTGTTGAAACCGTAACCGGCGAACTTTTCCATCAGATCGAAAATCTTGGTGGCCAGGTTGGCATCGACGCCGCGCTCGATGGCACCGTCCGTAAACAGGCTGCGCTGTTTTTCCATCTCTTCGGCTTTTTTCTTGCCCATGGCGCGGCGCAACATGTCCGCGCCGCCGAGGGTGTAGCCGGCCAGCACCTGCGCGATCTGCATCACCTGTTCCTGATACAGAATAACCCCGTAAGTCGGGTACAGCACCGGTTCGAGGTCGGGGTGGAAATAGTCCACTTGTGAGCGGCCGTGCTTACGATTGATGAAGTCATCAACCATGCCCGACTGCAACGGCCCCGGACGGAACAGCGCCACCAGCGCGATCACATCTTCAAAGCTGTCGGGTTTCAGGCGCGTGATCAGGTCTTTCATGCCGCGCGATTCCAGCTGGAACACGGCGGTGGTGTTGGCCGCCTGCAGCAGTTTGAAAGTGTCGGCGTCATCGAGCGGCAGCTTGTCGATGAGCAGATGCGCTTCACCGCTCTTGTCGCGCGCCTTGTTAATGTGCTTCACGGCCCAGTCGATAATGGTGAGCGTGCGCAGACCCAGAAAGTCGAATTTCACCAGGCCGACCGCTTCAACATCGTCCTTGTCGAACTGGGTGACGACGCTCTGCCCGCCCTCCTCGCGGTAGAGCGGGGTAAAGTCGGTGAGTACGGTGGGCGAAATCACCACGCCCCCGGCGTGTTTGCCGGCGTTGCGCGAGAGTCCTTCCAGCGACAGCGCCATGGTGATCAGGTCGTGGACATCTTCTTCGTTATCGTAGGCGGCCTTGAATTCATCCGACTCTTCCAGTGCCCGGCTCAGGGTCATGCCCACTTCAAAAGGCACCAGCTTGGCGATGCGGTCGACAAAACCATAGGGCTGTGCCAGCACCCGGCCAACGTCGCGGATAACCGCTTTGGCGGCCATGGAGCCGTAGGTGATAATTTGCGAAACGCTGCGGCGGCCGTATTTTTCGGCGACGTAATCGATGACCCGGTCACGGCCTTCCATGCAGAAGTCGATATCGAAATCCGGCAGTGAGACACGTTCGGGATTGAGAAAGCGTTCGAACAGCAGATCGAATTGCAGGGGATCAAGGTCGGTGATTTTGAGCGCGTAGGCGACCAGCGAACCGGCACCGGAACCACGACCGGGGCCGACCGGAATGCCGTTCTCTTTCGACCAGCGGATGAAGTCGGCGACGATCAGGAAGTAACCGGGAAAACCCATGCCGATGATCACTTTGATTTCGGTTTTCAGGCGCTCTTCGTACTCGGCGACACGCGCGGCATAATCCTCGGCGGCCGGATCGAGCAGATTGCTCAGCCGCCATGCCAGCCCCTCTTCCGAAACACGGGTAAAATAACTTTCGGTGGTCTCCCTTGGCGGCAACGGGAATTCGGGCAACACACTTTTGCCCAGCACGGTGACCAGATTGCAGCGCCTGGCAATTTCAACGCTGTTTTCCAGCGCTTCGGGAATATCGGCAAACAGCGCCTGCATCTCTTCGCTGCTGCGCAGATACTGCTGGTTGCTGTAATTTTTGGCGCGGCGCGGGTCGTCCAGGGTGCGCCCGCCGTTGATGCAGACCCGGACTTCGTGGGCATCAAAATCACTCGACTTCAGAAAGCGCACGTCATTGGTCGCCACCACCGGGGTCTGCGTTTGCAGGGCCAGCTCAACGGCTTCCACGATGTAGGTCTCTTCATTCTGGCGACCGGTGCGAATCAGCTCCAGATAGAAACTGTCCGGGAACACCGATTTCCAGTGCTCCAGCCGCTGCCGGGCCTGCTCTTTCTGCCCCGAAAGCAGGCAGCGGCCGACCTCGCCTTCACGCCCGCCGGAAAGCGCAATCAGCCCTTCGGAAAACTCCTCCACCCAGGACGCCTGCACCATCGGCACGCCGCCGTGCTGGCCGTCAAGATAGCTTTGGGTAATGAGCTGGCTGAGATTGAGATAGCCTTCACGATTCTTACACAGCAACACCATGCGGAATGGCAGTCCCTGCTCATCCTCCTCGCGTACCCAAAGATCGACCCCGATGATGGGTTTGATGCCCGCCGCCAGCGCCGCGCGGGTGAATTTGACCATGGCGAACAGGTTGCTCTGATCGGTAAGCGCCACCGCGGGCATCTGATCGGCAGCCAGCGCCGACATCAACGGCTTAACGCGCACGACACTATCGACCAAAGAATATTCGGTATGTATTCTGAGATGGACAAAAGCCGGTGATTGACCGGTAACTGATTGTTCCTGCGATGATTCTTCCAATGCCTGACTCACAAAAATGACGGTGTAAGGGACCCAAACAGCCCCCGAAATAAGGGTTAAAGTCTACCTGATTCAGGCTGTGATATTGAGGGAAATATTGGAAAAACTTTTCGCCACAAAAGCAAAACATAAGGCTTTCTCCGCGTCTCTGCGCCTCTGCGGTGAATGCTTTTGCCCTTGCTTTTATACCTTCCCTACCAAACAACGCTTCACCGGCGCGTAGCTGCGGCGGTGTTCCGGGCAGGGGCCGTGTTCGGCCAGTGTCGCCATGTGGGCTTTGGTGGGATAGCCTTTGTGCTGGTCGAAGCCGTAGTGCGGGTATTGCAGATGCAGTACCTGCATCTGCGCGTCACGGTCTACTTTGGCGAGGATGGAGGCGGCGCTGATTTCGGCGACGCGGGCATCGCCCTTGATGATGGGCGTCGCCGGGCAGGCAAGAACGGGGGCGTGGTTGCCGTCGACAAACACGTGATCGGGGCTGATCTGCAACTGTTCGACTGACCTTTTCATCGCCAGCAGGCTGGCCTGGAGGATGTTGATGCGATCGATTTCCGCCGGGCTGACGCTGACTACCGCCCAGGCCAGGGCGTGTTGTTTGATCTCGCCGGCCAGCGCTTCGCGGCGTTTGGCGGTGAGTTTCTTGGAGTCGGCCAGCCCGAGGATGCCGTGATCGGCCCCCAGAATAACGGCGGCAGCCACGACATTGCCCACCAGAGGCCCGCGTCCGGCCTCATCGGTGCCCGCGAGCAGGCCGGTGACCACGGGAAGCGCGTCCCACATTGTTTCATCCTGCATTATTATTGTTCTTCCGGTAGAATTCTCGAATTGTCGCACAATCAGTGCGCCCGCTATCATAAGAAGAAATCACAAGTATGGGCAACCCCAAAACCGTATTTATTGTTGCCGGCGAAGCCTCGGGCGACCTGCACGCGGCGAACCTGAGCAAAGAGCTGTTGCACATCGATGACCATATCCGCTTGCAGGGCATGGGCGGTCGCAGGATGCGCGAAGCCGGGGTTGAGGTGCTGTTCGATGCCTCGCAACTGGCGGTGGTCGGCATCATCGAGGTGCTGTTCAAGTATCGCATGATCAAGGGCGTACTCAATCAGATTGAGGCGCACCTCCGGCAGTCACCGCCGGACCTGCTGATTCTGGTGGATTATCAGGAGTTCAATCAGAAGCTGGCGGCCTACGCCAAATCTCTGGGCATCAAGGTGTTGTTTTATATCGGCCCGCAGGTCTGGGCATGGCGGCCCAAACGCGTTTATAAAATGGCGCGCATCGTTGACCAGATGGCGGTGATTTTCCCCTTTGAAGTCGAGCTGTACAAAAAAGCCGATGTGCCGGTGGAATTTACCGGCCACCCGCTGGTGGATGAAAATATCCCCGACAAAACCGCGCCTCAGGCTCGCCAGGCACTGGCGTTGGAGGAGACGACCACGGTCGGCCTGTTCCCCGGCAGCCGCATGGGCGAGATCGAACGCCTGCTGCCCATCATGCTGGCATCGGCCCGACAGCTCCGGGCCAGGCACCCAGAACTACAGTTTGTACTGCCCCTGGCCAGCAGTGTGCAGCATCAGGATCTGGCTGAATACGGCCCTGAACTGTCGGCGCTGAAAGTGCATGTCATCGAAAATAATTCGCACGATGTCATTCAGGCCTGCGACAGCATCATGGTCGCTTCAGGCACGGCAACGCTGGAAATCGGTTTAATGGGTACACCCATGGTGATCACCCACAAGGTGGCGGCGCTCTCCTATTTCATCCTCAGCCGACTGGTCAGTATCAGCCACATCGGTCTGGTGAATATTGTGCCAAGGCGTGAAATCGTCAGAGAATTTATTCAGAACGAAGCCACGCCCGAAAACCTGACGGCGGAAACACTGCGCATTCTGGAAGATGAAAATTACAATCAGAACATGCGCAATGAATTAGCAAAATTACGCGAATTGCTGGGTGCCGGTGGCGGTTCTAAAAATGTCGCCCGTCTCGCCTACTCCATGCTCGAACGCCAACACGATAACAATAACAATTAACAAAGACCGGGTAGCCACTTGAACATACTGATTAAATATAGTTTCATCATTGTATCGCTGGGATTAAATATCGGCTGCACCACGCTGGACGGCCCGAAAAATCCTGATGATCCTTTCGAGAGCTTCAACCGCTCGATGTACGCCTTCAACGAAACCGTGGATAAATACGCCTTCAAGCCCATCGCCAAAGGCTATCAGGCGATCACTCCGGAACCGGTCGACAGAGGCATCAGTAATTTTTTCAGCAATCTGGATGATGTGCTGGTTTTAATCAACGATCTGCTGCAATTAAAAATTGAACGGGCCGCTGGCACCTCCGCGCGCATTGTTTTCAACACCACCTTCGGGCTGCTCGGTTTTATGGATGTCGCCACCGATTTTGGCCTGCCTAAACACGATGAGGATTTTGGCCAGACGCTCGGTTATTGGGGTGTCGGTAGTGGCCCCTATCTGGTGCTGCCTTTCTTCGGTTCCAGCAGTATACGTGATGCCATTGGTTTTACCATCGACAAAACTGAATTTGATTTTGTCTATGACGACATGAGCCCGGAAAATGCATACGCATTATATACTGTGAAATACATCGACATTCGTGCCGACCTGCTAAAAGCCAAGGACATCGTTGACGAGACCGCACCCGACCCTTACGCCTTTATTCGCGATGGCTGGATGCAACGCAGAAAGAATCAGATTTACGACGGCAACCCGCCGGAAGAGAACCTGGATGATTTATTCGAAGACGACCTGTTTACCGATGACATCGTTCGCTAGATATGCAAAATGCCACGTGAAGCTCAAAAATCACCCGCCTTTGGTTTCAGCTTTACACTCCTGATACTGCTCATGGGTTTTGCCGGGCAGTTGCACTCCGGCAATGAAAAAGCATTTGTTGAATTGACCAAATCCAGCTACAGCAGATCGCTGGATGATGTATATAGTTTTGGCCTGTATTCCGCGATCAGCGGTAACAGGAAAACAAAATTTTATGCCGGCATGCAATTCATGGAATTCACCCAGACCATCCCCGGCGAAGACCGCTCGGCGGTCAAAATTCTTTTCGGGCAAAGGTTCGGACAAACTTTTGCGCCGTTTTACGAAATCGGCACCGATTTTTATGGCCTGCTTTCACTGCTCAATAATGATCTGGAAACTAATAACTGCACAGATAATCAGCGATGCGCGATTGATTTTTATTTTCGTATTGGCATGAGAATAAAACTGAGCGACAATTTGATGCTCGGCATCTTTCATGAGAACATCGACTTTGGTGATTTCCATACCAGCCTTAGCGGTGAACACCGTTATGTGGGCGGCAGTCTGGGGTTTGAATTTTAGGAGACGTCGAATTCAACCCTGTAGGTCGGCAAGCCCTTGCCGACAAAATGCTGATAGCTGAAATTCCGCCTGATTATTGCACTGCCAAACATTTCGTCGGGAAAGGCTTCCCGACCTACAAAACTGATGATCGGCATCTTTTATAAAAACATCACTTTGGTGATTATCACAGCAGCGTTAGCGGGAAACACTAACAGATTAGATTAATTAATATGCAATGGGTCGTGTACAGAAGATATCCATAACGCGTTTATACTCAGGCGATATTAAAGCGTGCTTTATAGAGCTCCTGCAAATTTCCGGAGCGATCTTTGTAATCAATGATGTCGCCAATCTCGATAACGATTTTCAAATTCGGAGTGTCGTATTTTAAGGACTCCATTAGCACTTCATTGGCGTTGGTTTTGATGTATACCGGCAGGATCGGCAAGCGATTTTTCATAGCGATGATTTGCGATCCTTCCTTGAATTCGGCCAGCGGGGCTTCGGTTTTGTTGCGAGTGCCTTCAGGAAAAACACTAATGGAATAACCGTCGGCAACACCGGCTTTAATGTCGCCGAAAAATGCACTCATCTGCTTTGAATCTCGATCCAGCAATATCGTGCCCGCATTGCGCGTAAACATGCCAAAGAAAAATGAGTTATAGAGTTCCTTTTTGGCAATCCACAAGCTGTTGATGCCGCTGCCTTTGAGTGCGATTTCAATAATCAGGGGATCAATCACGCTTCGGTGGTTGGAAATAATCAGGTACTGACCGTCTTTTTTCAGTTTTTCAGCGCCTTCAACTTCGACACTGATATTAAGGCGTGACAACAGTGCTTCCGCATAAGCCAGTCGGAGGCGGGTGGTTTCTTCAGGAGTATGCTTTTTTCTTAACTTAAAACCATACTTGTTGGTTAAAAAAAGCGCATAGATAGCTTTTTTAATCAGATTAAATGTCAAGAAAGGTCGCTCCGGAACGGTTGGCAAAAAAAGTTTTTTCGAATCTTACCAGAATCTCAGTCTCTAGAATATTAGCCATAACATTAACCCTATAGTTACCGCGCTGTATTCGAACCACGCATGACGTTAATGACGTTAGGCAGCTGGCCAATTTTATCCATGACCCGGGTCAGCTGTTGCAGGTTGTGAATTTCAATGCTGATCGCCATGCGGGCCGTTTGTTGCTTCTTGTCCGAGAGGGTATTCATTGCCAGTACGTTAACTTTTTCACTGGCCAGTGTGTTAATGACATCATTGAGCAATCCCTGGCGGTCAACCGTGTTAATGATCAGCGTGACCGGATAGGACTCGGCAATCTCTCCGCCCCATTCAACCTCAATCAGGCGGGCCCGGTCTTCTTCATTGAGATTGATGATGTTGGCACAGTCCCGACGGTGAATATTGACGCCCTTGCCACGGGTAATGAAACCGATAATCTCATCACCCGGCACCGGTTTGCAGCAATTAGCGATAGTGGTTAGCAGATTGTCCACTCCGCGCACATTAATCCGGCCGGATGGGCTTTTTTCATGATTGCGCTGCGCTTTAGGCAGAATCGGAATAACGGCTTCCTTTTCATCTCCCCGCTGCTGTTGAAGCGTGGTTGACAGCTGTATGAGCGACAGATCGCCCCGACCGATGGCCACGAACAGCTCCTCTGCTGAAGGCTGTTTACAGGCTTTCAACAGCGCATCCATGTCCGGGCGAACGCCCTGACGTTTGACTTCACGCTCGTAGAGGACCTTGCCGTCACTGAGATTTTTATCCCTGTCCTGATGCTTGAACCAGCTGCGCACGCGATTTCGTGCGCGGGATGTTTTGATATAACCCAAATGTGGAATTAACCAGTCACGTACCGGCGCGGCTTCATTGCTGGTGAGAATTTCGACCTGCTCGCCGTTTTTCAGCTCATAGGTCAGCTGCACGATGCGACCGTTGACCTTGGCACCGCGACAGCGGTGCCCGACTTCGGTGTGCACCGCATAGGCGAAATCGACCGGGGTCGCACCCTGGGGCAGATCAATCACCCGGCCTTGCGGGGTGAGCACATAGACCCGGTCATGAAACATTTCCGAACGAAAGCTATCGAGCAGGTCTTCATCGCCGACCTTATCCTTATCCAGTAATTTTCTTAAGGAGTTGATGCCCGCCTGCAAGCTGGCATCGGCCTGTTTACCCTCTTTATAACGCCAGTGCGCGGCCACACCGTGTTCGGCAAACTCGTCCATGGCCGGTGTTCTGATCTGAATTTCAACCGGTTTGCCCTGCGGCCCACGCACTGCGGTATGCAGGGACTGATACCCGTTATCCTTGGGATTGGCGATGTAATCATCGAACTCCTTCTCGATATGCCGCCACAGGCCATGCACTATCCCCAGCGTGGTATAACAGTCGGCTACGCTCTTCACCACAATTCGCACCGCCCTGACGTCAAACAACTCGTCAAAATCACGGTGCTTTTCGGTCATCTTTTTCCAGATGCTGTAGATGTGTTTGGGGCGACCATAAACCTCGGCCTTGATGCCGACAGCCTGAAGCTCCTGCTTCAGCGTCGCCACCACCTGGGCAATAAACTGCTCGCGCTCTTCGCGCTTTTCAGCCAGGTAGGAGGCGATGCGCCGGTATGTTTCCGGCTCCAGATACCTGAAGGAAAGGTCTTCCAGCTCCCATTTCAGCTGGCCGATACCCAGGCGATTGGCAATGGGCGCAAAAATATCCAGCGTTTCCCGGGCCACCGCCTGCTGCTGCTCGGGCGAGGACTGTTTCAACTGGCGCAGTCGCTGCACCCGGTAGGCCAGCTTGATCAGCACCACCCGAACATCTTCCACCATCGACAGCAGCATGCGGCGCAGGCGCTCAGCCTGATCGGGGGTATCATTGACATCGTAACTTTTAAAAGCGTGCAGCTGGCAGACGTTTTTGACCATGCTCATGATTTTCGGGCCGAAAATCGATTCGAGATCAGCGGCCTGCGGCGATTCCATCAGCTGGCTGGTGCTCAACAAACTGACAATCAGAGTGATTTCATCGGAGCCCAGCTCACTTAGAAGAAGCGCAACATCCAGGCTGCTGGGCATGTCTTTGTCGGCGGGCAGGTCCCAGACCATTTCGCAGGCTTTACGCAGCAGGGCTGCATCTTCAACAGAACGGCCGATGAGATGGACATATTCATCTATGGTATAGCGCCGGGTAATCTGGCTGTGTTGGCGGGTGCTCTGCATGACCTAATTATGCCATGCAGAGTCGTGAAACCGGTTGCTTAAACAACACAATTTAAATGGGTTTTTTCTGGCACTCACCGCAGCGCCCGTACAGAGTCAGGCTGTGATCGGTCACTTCATAGCCCATTTTCTCGGCAATTTTATCCTGCTGCGCCTCAATGGTCTCATCGAAAAACTCTTCCACCTTGCCACAGATCACGCAGACGATGTGGTCATGATGGCCCGCTCGACTCAGTTCAAACACGGCCTGGCCGCCTTCAAAATGGTGCCGCGTCACCAGACCGGCAGTCTCAAACTGCGTCAACACACGGTAGACCGTTGCCAGCCCCACCTCTTCGCCACTTTCTAATAATGCCCGATAAATGTCCTCGGCACTCTGGTGCCTGACCGGTGAAGCTTCAAGAAACTCAAGGATTTTCATTCTGGGCAGGGTAATCTTGAGCCCGGCTTTCTTTAAATCATTTGATTCCATGATAATTTTCTACTGATTATGAATGTTAAATACGTTAGTATTCCCAGCCGTTATGCTAAACCACTTCGACTTAAATACCTATGATTAATCGCCCTCGCTTTAGAGCCCTCTCTGTTTCAATACCCTTATTACTGCTGCTACTGACCTCATGTGCAAGCTGGCTGCCCGAGGCCCACCGGCAGGATGTGATCCAGGGCAATGAAATCAAGCGGGAAATGCTGGACAAACTGCACATCGGCATGAAAAAGGCTGAAATCACCGCCATCATCGGCAATCCGACCCTCAAAGATCCCTTCCATGCTAACCGCTGGGACTACATTTATCGGCTTGTACCCGGTCGCCAGCCGGCGACGCAATCGCGTTTAACGCTGTATTTCGAGGGCGATACCCTGGTTGAAATCGATGCCAGTGAGTACCGCGAACCCGAAACAACGGTTGAGGAAGAATAGCTCTTTATTTTTCAGCACCGCCGTCACCGCCCTTTTTGGTAGCTTTGCCTTCTGCGGCGCGTTTGCGGCGAACCTCTTTCGGGTCGGCAATCAGCGGTCGATAAATCTCCACGCGGTCGCCGTCGCGCAGCACCGTGGTCATGGGCGTGACCTTGCCGAAAATCCCCACCTTGCTGTTTTCGATATCCAGATCGGGAAAATGCATCATTATCCCCGACTGCACGATCGCCCCGCCCACGGTGGTACCCTCATCGACATTTACCGGCAGAATCAGCTGTTTCTCGGGCTCGGCATAAGCCACTTCGACATTGATGGTTTTGGGGCTTGATTCAGTCTCGTTCACCGTATACCTCGATTGCGCGTTGACAGAAAGCATCGACCAGCGAATTGGCGATCTGGGTAAAAATCGGTTTGGCGGCAATCGCCATCAGCGCGCTCTTAAATTCGAATTCCAGCTCCAGGTTGACCCGGCAGGCGTTTTCTACTTTAAGGGGCTCGAATAACCAGAAGCCGTGCAACCGGCTGAACGGCCCCTCTTCCAGCTCTATCTCGATACGGCTGTTTTTAGTCAGCCGGTTATGGGTGACAAAGGTTTTGTTGAGCACGCCTTTGGCAATTTCGATGGCGGCGCGCATCTCGGTTTCGGACTCACTCAATACCGCCGATGAACGGCACC
Organism: Gammaproteobacteria bacterium; assembly: GCA_032251315.1. Classification (GTDB taxonomy): domain Bacteria; phylum Pseudomonadota; class Gammaproteobacteria; order SZUA-229; family SZUA-229; genus LH-M37. Next base: position 2,320 of record JAVVEE010000031.1, on the reverse strand, counting down.
AGGGTAGAAATTTGGCATAGGATTCTACATCATTGACCAGAGCATACATTTCGGCGGGCGAATAATTCACCAGTGCACTACGTTTTATCGATGACAAAATACAATCCTAGATGATACTAATGGCTTTCAGAAACACTATTATAATGGCAACAGGGGTGACATATCTCAGCAGTATTTGCCAGAGTTTATAAATCCAGTCGTAAGTATGGAGTTCATCGCGGCTGGATGCCTCGCGCATCAGCCAGGCCGAGAAAATGGCGATGAACAGCCCGCCCAGTGGCAGCATGACATTAAAGGTCAGATTCTCCAGCGTGGTGAACAAGGTGTAGTCCTTGAATATGTAGGGGATGCTCCAGGTTTTATCCGACCAGATATTGAACGAGAAGATGGTGCCTAGCCCCACGAACCAGGCCGCCACACCCGTCCAGACAGAGGCATGGAGTCGATTCATGCCCTTGTTTTCCACCAGCCAGGCGACCGCCGGTTCGATCAGTGAGATGGCCGAGGTCCAGGCCGCAAATGTCAGCAGAATAAAGAAAGTCGTGCCGATGAGGGTGCCCGCTTCCATCTGCCCAAAGGCAATGGGCAGGGTTTTGAATATCAGGCCGGGGCCGGCACCGGGCTCCAGGCCGTTGGCGAAGACGATGGGGAAAATGGCCAGACCCGCCAGCAGCGCAACAAGGGTATCGGCGGCGGCAATAAACATTGTCGCCTGAACAATGGAAGTGCCTTTGGGCAGGTAGGAGCCGTATACCATAATCGCGCCCATGCCCAGGCTGAGAGTGAAAAAGGCATGGCCCATGGCGTCCAGAATGCCTTCATTGCTAATCTCGCCGGGGGTGAACATGAAATGCACCCCTTGCATAAAATGGCCGGTGGTCATGGCGTAACCGACGATCAACAGCAACAGGGCGAATAAAGCCGGCATCAAAAAGCGAATTGCCATCTCCAGCCCGTGCTTCACGCCGCGCGCGACCACAATCATGGTCATCGCCATAAAAATAGTATGCCAGGCCAGCAATTTTTCCGGATCGGACACCAGATCGACAAATATGCTGCTCACCCCTTCGGCCGTGGCACCTACAAAGACGCCGCTGGCGGTACGAAAAATATAGGACATCGCCCAGCCGGCGATGACACTGTAATAGGAGAGAATCAGGAAGCCGGCGACCATGCCCATCCGGCCGAGCCAGATCCAGTTTACGTTGCGCTTCTCCTCTTCGGCGAGGGTTTTCATGGTGTTAATCGGGCTCTGCCGGCCGCGACGGCCTAGCATGACCTCGGCCATCATCACAGGAATGCCGATCAGGGCGATGCAGAGCAGATACACCAGTACAAAAGTGCCCCCACCATTCTCACCGGTAATGTAGGGGAATTTCCAGATGTTACCCAGGCCGACAGCTGAGCCGGTGGCCGCCAGAATAAACATCAATCGTGTCGACCACTGTCCGTGTATAGACTGCCGTTCACTTGTCATTATTATTACCTGCTACAGAGAAACGTGTGCTGAGATTATACAATCATACCGGCAATGGCAAAGTCTGCCTAGAACGGTACAAATTCATGCACAACATGTATACTCTGCTTCGCACCGCTAACCCAATTCTTGTATTCAATAATCATGGCCAAAAAAAAGAAAGTCCCTTCCAACACTATCGCCCTTAATCGTAAGGCGCGGCATGATTATTCCATAGAAGATAACTTTGAGGCCGGTATCGTACTTGAAGGCTGGGAAATTAAAAGTATTCGCGAGGGCCGGGTACAGATTAGCGAAAGCTATATCGTCGTTCATAAAAATGAGCTGATGTGGTACGGCGGCCAGATTACCCCCCTGCTCTCTGCCTCGACCCACATCAAACCCAACCCCACTCGCTCGCGCAAACTGCTGATGCACCGCCGTGAAATTGACCGCCTTATCGGCCAGATCGAACGCAAGGGCTACACCTTGCTGCCGCTGGCGCTGTACTGGAAGAACGGTCGCGTCAAAATGGATATCGGTGTCGCCAAAGGTAAAAAAGCCCATGACAAACGCGCGGCTGATAAAGAACGTGACTGGAATCGGGAAAAACAGCGCACGCTTAAAGGCAGTCACTGAGGTTCCGGAAAAAAAACAAGAATAGATCACGGAGGTGGAACAGCTAAGCGATATCTTTCAGGTCTGAGCTAATACACATCAAACCTGAAAATATCGTCCCCTTAATCTATTTTCAATTTAAATTATTTTGATAAAGCTATTTTTTAACAGGCAGATTCAACTCCGAAGTGCATAACATCCTAAGCTGCGATAGCAGCCATTTGTTCCGCCATTATTTTAGCGGGT
>JAVVEE010000030.1:0-28826 GCA_032251315.1 Gammaproteobacteria bacterium | reverse complement strand
GCTGCTGCCGAGCGTACACGGATGTATTCTCAGCGCGTCTTGATTGAAGGGTAGCCTTTCCATGTAACTCAATAGTATGCGGGGGAACACTGAGGTGAGCATTGCAGCGCCGTTTTTGAAAACGATTGATCATCGATGCGCATCGCCGTTAGTTGGCCTCCCCACAGGCAGCCGGTATCAAGCGGGTAGACATTGGGATATTCGATATTATGGGCGAGGATCAGCGTGGACCAGTGCCCAAAGATGATGCCATGCTCCCGGTTTGTACGACTCTCAACATTAAACCAGGGCAGAAATCCAGCGGGCTGGGTTCCGGGCTCGGATTTGTAGTCCAGCGCCAACGCGCCCTCAGTCGTACAGAAGCGCAGGCGCGTGAAAACATTGGTGATATAACGCAGTCTGGAATAACCGCTGAGTTCATCCGACCACGTTGCCGGTTTGTCACCATACATATTGGCAAAGAAATCAACGCTGCGCTCACTTCGCAACACCACCTCAACTTCTTCCGCTAATGATTTTGCCCGGGCAATACTCCAGTGGGGGTGAATGCCCGCATGCACCAGGCACAATTGCAAATCATCAGCCACATGCATCAAAGGTCGATGTTGTAGCCATTGCAGTAGCGCATCACGATCGTTAGCATGTAATATTTCATCCAGAGTATCCTTGCGACCGGGCTTGTTGTGACTGTGAGCAAGAGCCAGTAAATGTAGGTCGTGATTGCCGAGAACAACGATAGCATTCTGTCCGAGTGACCGAACAAAGCGCAGCGTTTCCAGTGATTTGGGACCACGATTGACCAGGTCGCCGGTAAACCAGAGAATGTCACGGTCGGATCTGAAGTTTATTTTTTTTAACAGCTGCCTGAGTTCATCAAAGCAGCCCTGAATATCACCAATGGCATAGGTGGCCATCTACTATCCTGCAAAGTTTATCGAGTTAGTTTTCGTCGTTGTTTATCAAGGACTTCTCCAACCTTATCAGCCGGAACCATCCATTCGCAAGCACCGGTTCGTCACTGATTATTTTGAGCGTCGGCGAGTAAGCCAGCGTCTCTTCAAAAACCACATCCATGCGAGTTGCAATATGCCGTGACAGCAAGTTGAGGGTCCTGCGCACCGGTGCAAACTCACCGGGTTTCAGAAATTTATCAAAAATGTAAAGGTTGCCGCCGGGTTTTAATACCCGGGCCGCTTCCTGCAGAGCCAGTGCAGGTTGGGGAACCACCGCCAGAATCAGGTGCATGAGCACAATATCGAATTGCCCGTCATCAAAAGGCAGCTGCTGACTATCAGCGCAGATCAGCTCAATCGGAAACGCGTGTTCCTGCGCACGCTGCTGGGCAATTTTCAGCATGGCCGGTGTAATGTCGGTGCCGGTATAGCGGGCATCGCGCGGAAGATGGGGAATGTCCAGACCACTGCCTATACCATTTATCAGTATATCTTTATCGGCGCAGTCAGTGATGCTGCCAATGCTGTTAGCACGCGCTTTATCCAGCGGGCCGGCAACAATGAAATCATACAAAGGTGCAAGCAGCGTATAGCTATGCTTGAGTGCCATTAGGCTGGATTAGTGCAGAGTATTAGGGGCGGAAAGGGTGAAGCCGGGAATATCCGCTTCAAACTTTTCACCGGAGTCGGTAATCATCTGATAGCTGCCCCGCATTGTGCCGACCGGCGTATGCATAAAAGTACCCGAGGTGTAACTAAAGTCTTCACCGGGTGCGAGCACGGGTTGCTTACCAATGACCCCCTCTCCGCGAACCTCCTGAACCTGACCGTCACCATCGGTGATCACCCAGTGGCGGGTGAGCAGGCGCGTCGGCTCCTTGCCTTCATTACGTATGGTCACTGTGTAGGAAAATACATAATGATCATTGGACGGATCAGATTGATCCGCGAGATAAGCCGGCGAAACTTCTATATTGATTTTGTTGGTATTGTCAGTCATGTGTATAAGTATAACAAGGTGGGGGAGGTCATGCAGGCTAAGCTGATGAAAGGAATGTATGTGAACATATCCAGGCATCACGTTGCCCGGAGAGGCTCAGGATATCTGGGTATAGAGGCGCAGAAAATCACTCACGGCCAGTTCTTCTGATCGCTGACCGGGGTCGATGCCCGCAGCGGTCAACTGTTCAGTAGTGCACAGCCCTTTTAGATTATTCTTGATGGTTTTTCGCCTTTGCGAGAAAGCCATTCGTATCAGGTCCTCATAGGCTTTGTGGTCATTAATCGTCTTGCTGAAACTGTCGTCAGGCACCAGACGCAAAATCGCAGATTCCACCTTGGGCTGAGGACTAAAGGCATTAGAAGGTACTATAAACAGCGGTGTCACCTTAAAATAGGTCTGGATCATCACCGAGAGTCGGCCATAAATACGACTGCCTGGCAGCGCAGCAATACGTTCCACGACCTCCTTCTGCAACATGAAATGCATGTCATGCACATCCTGCCGGTTCTTCAGTAAAAGAAATAAAACCGGAGTTGAAATGTTGTAAGGCAGATTGCCAACAATGCGCAGTTTATTTTTCGAAGGCGTGCTGTTTCTGAAATCGTTAAAATTAAATTTCAGTACATCCATTTCATGAACTACGGGTGTGCCGTCATTTCTACAGTTGAACAGCAGCTTGGGAATGACATCTCTATCCAGCTCGATAACATGCAGCACATCGGTGCGTTGCAATAACGGCAGAGTGATGGCACCGAGGCCGGGTCCGATTTCTATAACGGTATCGTCGACCTGGGGTTTAATGCTGTCAACAATGCGCTGAATGATATTATCGTCGACCAGAAAATTCTGCCCGAAGCGTTTTTTTGCCTGATGTTGCATATTAGCTTGCGCGAAGCCTCATGGCCATATTGATAGCTGCCTGCATACTGTCAGCATTGGCATGTCCGCTGCCGGCAAGATCCAGCGCGGTGCCGTGATCCACCGATGTTCGGATGAAAGGCAGGCCCAGTGTAATGTTAACAGCGTGACCGAAACCCGTATGTTTGAGCACCGGCAAGCCCTGATCATGATACATGGCTAACACCGCGTCAGCGTGTTCAAGTGAATGGGTGGTAAAGGCGGTGTCAGCGGGAGTCGGACCGCTTATGCTTATACCCTTAGCCCGACAATGTTGAATAGCCGGTGTAATGGTGTCGATCTCTTCCCAGCCTAAATGGCCGTCCTCACCTGCATGCGGATTAAGGCCACAGACAATAATGTCAGGTAATTCAATGGCACACTGGTTGCGCAGGAAATTATGCAGAGTGGTAATGATGTAAATCAGTGAGTCAAATTTTATGGACTGACTCACCTGACTTAACGGCAAATGCGTCGTCGCCAGAGCAACCCGCAGTGATTCGGTGGCCAGCAGCATGACCGGTTGGCTGTCGGATAAAGCAGCGAGAAATTCAGTATGGCCGGTAAAGGCAAAGCCGGCGTCATTAATCACGCCCTTATGCACAGGTCCGGTCACTATAGCGCTGGCCCGAGCATTCCGGCAGTGCAGCGCAGCCTGAGTCAGGCAGTCGAGCACATAGGCGCTGTTGCGGGAATCGAGTTTGCCCGGCGTCGAGGCTGTAGCGAGCTTGACGGGCAAAACATGAAGTTGTCCCACCCGGTGTTCATATGAAGTCGCATCGAGACTGTTAATAATATTCAGCTTAACATCCAGACCCAGAATAGCTGCGCGCTCTGCCAGAAGATCAGGGTCGGCAATAACTACAACTTCGGCATCCAGATTCTCTGAGGCGATAGTTAGCGTAATATCCGGGCCGATGCCCGCCGGTTCGCCGGGTGTGATAAGCAGACGGGAAATAGAATTACCCATTATTGTTCGGGAGTCCGATCAATGTATTCCACATAAGCTTCATCACGAATTCTTCGCAACCAAAGATTGAGCTCTTCATCGTATTTTCTTTTGTGAATAACTTTGCTGGCCTGAGCCTTGAGGTTGTCCTGAGTCTTGTCCTGATCGCGACGGTCCAGAACCTGCAATATATGCCAGCCAAACTGACTGCGGAATGGATTGGAAACCTCCTGATTCTTCAGGTTATCCATGACATCCTCAAACTCGGTAACAAAGGTTCCCGGGTCAGCCCAGCCGAGATCGCCACCTTTTACTTTTGAGCCCGGGTCATCAGAATACTCGCTGGCCAGCGTAGCAAAATCTTCACCCTGCTGTATGCGATTTTTAAGTTGAGTCAGTAAGGCGCGCGCTTCATCATCGCTGGTCTCATTGCTGGTGCGAATAAGAATGTGGCGGGCCAGCGTCTGCGTAATCATATCGGTATTGCTGGAGCGATCCAGCAGTTTTAAAAGGTGAAAGCCGCTGGCACTGTGAACCGGCTCCGAGGTTTCGCCTTTTTCAAGTTGCTGGATGGCGGCAACAAAAGACTCGGGCAACTCACTGGCGGTTCGCCAGCCGAGGTCACCGCCTTTGAGCGCATTGCGGCCATCGGACTGATGGATGGCGAGCGTATTAAAGTCGGCGCCATTTTTAATTTCCGTCAGAAGCTGCTGAGCTTTTTCGTTGGCCTTGCTGATAGCATCCGGACTCGCTGATTCCGGGGTGGCGATAAGCAGATGCTGAATCAGATATTTTTCATGCTTATCGGTTTTATTGAGATTGGTCTCAATAAAACGTTGCGTCTCCTGTTCAGAAATACTCACCTTGCTGGCAACCAGACGTTGCTGTAGTTGTTTTATAATCAGCTCCTCGCGGGTCTGTTCGCGAAAGCGGGAAAACTTAATACCATCAGCTTCCAGAGTGGATCTGAGTTGATCGATGCTCATGCCATTGGACTGTGCGATTTGTTCAATCATCCGATTCAGGCTGATGTCGTCGATGGTAATACCCATCTGGTCGGCCATCTGTAATTGTATGCGAGTGCTGATCATACGTTCCAGCACCTGGCTGGTGAGAGCGTTGATCTGCGAGCTATCGTTTCTATCGAGTTTAAGCTGAACAATAAAGTCGGAGACACGATCATTCAGCTCATTTTGTGTAATCACATCGTCATTGATAACCGCCACGATCTTATCCAGCGCCTGTCTGGCCATGACATTTTGCGCGGCCAGTGTCAGGCATAGAAATACCGCAAACGCAGTGAAATTAATTTTAACTAAAGTGAATGACTTCATTCATAATCCTCTTTGTAACCGAGTATGGCCTGCTTAAGTGTATTGTCGACCTTGCTGCCGGAAACGCTGCCCAGGCCTTTGAGCACCAGCTGCACCATAATGGCGTTGTCATATTCTTCAACGGCGTTATTGTATATTAAACGTCTTTGACCCATCAGCTGAATTGACCAGCAGCAGCTGTCATAACTGAAGCCACCGATGATATCAATATTACGGTCACGTTCCAGAGAGTAATTCCATCGACCAAAAGCCGAGAAGTCATTATTAATGGGCACCATGAAGGACATGTCGGTCTGTCTTATTTCGGGGCTGATGCTGCGGTCATTGCGCAAGCCGATATTGAAAATATGCTTCTCATCAGATTGATAACGGGCCAGAAAGTTTCCGCGCTGACTGTAATTATTATCCGTATTCCACTGGGTGCTGGCGCTCAGGCTCCAGTCTTTTACATAGGCGGCAACTTCAGCCATAAGATCAGAAGTGCTGTCAGTTTCGACCGTGCCGGTAAGAGAGACTTTACGATCTTCAAAATATTGGATTTGACCAAGGCTGGCGCGGAAATATTCCTTGCCGGTTTCCGGATTAATCAGCCGACTGCTGAGGGCGAGCGTCAACTGATTGGCGTCACCAATTCGGTCGCCGCCATTAAAACGATTATCCCTGAACAGCAGCGCCGTGCTAAAAATACTCGCCTGAGTATCGAAATCCGGCAACAGGCTTTGATCGCTGTAAGGTACATTCAAATAGTAAATTCTGGGTTCCAGCGTTTGTATAAGCCCACTGTCCAGGTCACGTTCAAAGAACAGACCGGCATCCAGACTGCTCATGGGAAGATTTCTGTCTTCAACGCTCTGTATTACGCCGCTGCCATCTTCGACCTCGTACTGCGTATGGCTGAACTTGATCGCAGGCTTCACAAACCAGTACGCGCCTTCGTTCAACCAGCGCAATCCGGGTTTGATCTGAAATCGGGAACCGGTGACAACGCTATCCTCCTCATGATCAAAGTCTACCCATTCGCTATCCAGGGTAAACACCAGACCGGTTCTGCCAATGGGCTGATCCCCCCGCAAAGTCAGCTGTGGCAGACGGCGATAGGGGCGTCCGGCGGGTAAAATGGTGGTATCGAGTGTCTCGAACGTTTGCGCCAGCAGGCGGGCCTGCCAGTTTGGCTGGCTATAGTTGAGCAGGAGATTGCGATTCAGATGCGTGGTGCTGGTGGTTGACAGGTTGCTGCTGAAGTCATTGAAATAATCGGTGTCCGAGACATCCTGAATATCCACATCCATATTCAGGTCGGGCGAGAAACGGGTATGCTGCCGGTACTGAAACTGGTGCCGGCTTTCGTCAGTTACCTTGTCGTTATGCAGAAAGGCCACATCCATTTGCCCGCGACTGTTCTCAGTCAGAAAACGGTATTGCGTATCCAGCTGAGTGCCTCGACGACTCATCGGATGGGGCGCGATAATCGCATCCTGATTCGGCGCGATATTCCAGTACCAGGGTACAGTGAACTCGGTGCCGCGTGAACTGGAGTAGCCTATTTCGGGAAACAGTAAACCGCTCCGGCGACGATCGCCGATGGGGAATTGCATATAGGGAACATAAATAAAAGGCACTTCCATAAAACGCAATACAACATCATTGGCAGAGCCGTATTCTTCCTCGTGATTAAGAACGATATCGTCGGCATTGAGGCGCCAGTCAGGATTTGTCAGGCTGCAACTGGTAATTAAGGTCTGCTGCAACTCGGTGGTGGTTTCCTGCTCGGCGCTAATGCGGGCGGCCTTGCCGCGCATATTATTGTTGCTGAGTACGAATTCGACATCCCTGAAGAGAATGGACTTCTCTTCTATTGACAATAAACCCAGCTCCGCATTCAGCGCCATGTTTATGGTATCGACGTGTACATTGCCATCAATGCGGATGTCTTCAGCGCTAGGATTGTAGGAAGCGCTGTCTGCGGTGACCCTGAGCTCGTGTTTTTCTATCACCACATTGCCAATAAAAGTGGAGTTACCTTCTCTGTCTGAGCGGGTGCTGTCGGCGCTGATATTGATGCGCCCGATCTCGTCGGCGCTAAACAGAGGCGGTGGCCGGTGAACAACGGATTCGTCGATGACCGGGCAGCTATTGCTATCCTGTGAAAAAATGGCGCTGGAATAAAACAGCAGGCCAAGGCCGCAAATAGCCCGGCTATAAAAAACCAGAGATGCGGATTTTTTATGTGTGATCATAGCGGCAGCAAGGCGGCGCGGCGCTAAGAAACGAGCAGGAATTCAAGCAGCGCTTTTTGAGCGTGTAACCGGTTTTCCGCTTCGTCCCAGGCAACACTCTGCGGACCATCAATCACATCAGCGCTGACCTCTTCGCCACGGTGTGCAGGCAGGCAATGCATAAACAGCGCATCCGATTTGGCAATCTGCATCAAATCAGTGTTGACCTGGTATGGCTTGAAATTGCGGATGCGACGCTCCTGTTCCTCTTCCTGTCCCATGCTGGCCCAGACATCCGTGACCACCAGATCCGAGTGCGCCGAGGCTTGATGCGGGTCAGAAATTAACTCGATATAATCAGAAGTTTCATCAATGAATTTCTGCTCAGGCTCGTAACCCTGCGGACAGGCGATGTTCAGTTTGAAATCCAGAAGTTTGGCGGCATGCATGTAGGAGTGACACATGTTATTGCCATCCCCAATCCAGGTTACCGTCTTGCCCTGAATGTCACCGCGATGCTCGACATAGGTCTGCATGTCTGCCAGTAACTGACAGGGGTGGACATCATCGGTGAGGCCATTGATCACCGGCACCGAAGAGTATTTGGCAAACAGCTCGATTTTTTCATGCTCGAAGGTACGTACCATGATGCAGTCCACCATGCTGGACAATACCCGCGAGCTATCTTCAACCGGCTCGCCTCGACCGAGTTGAGAATCGCGGGAAGCCAGAAACAGCGCGTGCCCCCCAAACTGGGCCATGCCGGTTTCGAAAGAGACGCGTGTGCGGGTGGATGATTTTTCAAACAGCATTGCCAGCACTTTATTATTCAGCGGCTCGTAAATCTCACCTTTGCGCAGCATGGCTTTAAGCTCAATTGCACGTTGTAAAAGCGCTTTAAGCTCGCTACGGTCGAGATCGGTCAGGGTTAAAAAATGGCGGACTGTCATGACAACCTCAAGCGACTTTCTGTTGCAACCAGGTGGTGACCAGTTGAGTGATTTGTTTAACGATGATATCGGCCTGTTCGCGCGTCAGAATAAGCGGTGGCAACAGGCGAATAATATGATCGGCCTGCACCGCGAACAGTAAGCCCCCCTCCAGTGCCTGAGTAACCAGCTCGGTGCAGGGTTCTTCAAGTTCGATACCGAGCATCAGGCCTTTGCCGCGAATTTCACGCACGCCTTTTACGCCGGCCAAGTTCTGCTGCAAACTCTCCAGTAGATAGGCGCCGGTGGTGGCGGCCCGGGCAACCAGCTTTTCGCTCTCCATGGTTGCGATCACCGCCAGCGCTGCGGCACAGGCCAGCGGGTTGCCGCCAAATGTAGAACCATGACTGCCCGGTTTCATCACCGATGCCGCCTGTTCAGTAGTAACACAGGCACCGACCGGTACACCGTTGCCCAGAGCTTTGGCCAGCGTTATCACATCGGGTTTAATTTTATTGTGCTGATAGGCAAACCATTCACCGGTTCTGCCCATGCCGGTCTGAATCTCATCCAGCATCAACAGCCAGTCATTTTTATCGCACAACTCGCGTAACTTGTTCAGGTAATCGGCATCGGGTATTTGAACGCCGCTTTCACCCTGAACAGGCTCAACCATCACCGCAACAACATTGCTGTTATTTTTGGCGATGATTTCCAGCGACTGAATGTCGTTATAGGGCGCACGCACAAAACCCTGCACCAGCGGCTCGAAACCCGCCTGTACCTTGCGGCTGCCGGTGGCGCTCAGCGTCGCCATGGTGCGACCATGGAAACTGTTTTCCATAACCACGATAGTGGGCACTGTAATATTCCTGCTGTGTCCGTGAAGCCGTGCCAGTTTTATCGCCGCCTCATTCGCTTCGGCACCGGAGTTCGAAAAGAACACCCGGTCGAGGCCGGATAACATGCATAACTTGTCAGCGAGTTTTTGCTGATTCTCAATCTGATAAAGATTAGAGGTATGCAGCAACTTTCCGGCCTGTTCGCAAATGGCCTGAGTCACCGCCGGGTGCGCATGGCCGAGACCGCAGACCGCAATGCCCGCGAGCGCGTCCAGATACTCCTTGCCGTCGGTGTCGACAAGCGTTGCCCCCTTGCCATAACTGAAAGTAACCGGCATCGATGCGTAAGTGCCCATTATGTGTTCATTAGTCGTCATGTTCAAAACCATACTGATATGCTTAAAAAACCAAAAACGGTGGCCTTGGCCACCGCTAAACAACTGATTATACTAGATCGGGTTATATGTACAAGCGCGTTTAGCTCCCCCTATAAACAGAAAAGGCGAGCCATAAATGGCTCGCCTTTCGCAGCTAACGTCTGGAACTGACTAGAAAGTCAGACCGTGAGCATAACCGATCATGCAAAGCAGCATAGGAATCGATAACGCCGTGTTGGTGCGTGAAGCCAGCAGCGCCACTTTCTTGGCTGTAGCGATAGCCTCAGCGCTGTGCTTTTTGCCGTCCAGACCCAGGATTTTTTTCTGGTTGGGCCAGATCAGTACCCAGACATTGAATAACATGATAGTACCCAGCCATGCGCCCATACCGATAACGGCAATTGAGCTACCCTGACCAAGACCGGAGAGCATGAATGCGTCGAGAATGCCCTGCATGCCGCCGCCCAGCTGAGCCAGCGCGCTAAGACCGGTCAGCCAGGTAACGGCTGCGGCCATACGGAACCACAACAAAGCGGTTGGTGCTAGATACTTATTAATTGCAGCGGGGCCGGGACCACCGCTGTCTTTCTCAGCCAGCGCCTTGCCAACACCAGGCACCTGTACAAAGTTGAAGTAGTAGAGCAGGCCGATCCAGATTACGCCGGCCAGAACGTGCAGCCATACCACGATGCTCATGCCATTTATGCCGTTGCCCAGACCATAGGCCATGGCTATCGCAAGAATAAAACCAACGGCCAAAGTGCCTTTGATGCTCAGTAAAGGATTCATGTGTTTTCCCTCGAAGTTATTATGGATTATTGGGCGCTAAAGATAGAATATATGAGAGTATAATGCAACTCTAAATCAGAATAATAATCATTTGAATTCTAAAAATAACGATATAAATCAGTTATATCCAAATATCCACAAGGTTATTAGCCATAAATTAGAGAGTGGCTTCATCACTTTTTTCGCCCATGCTCTCGGCGGCAAACTCTCCGGGCAAATTAATGTCTCCGCCAATCACGCCGCCGCCGATAATCAACCTGAGCGGTTTTAAATATCGTATTATCAGCGCGGGATTTTTGTAGCCGCTATTCGTCGTTGAAAAAGCAACAGCAACAGCGTTGTCACCGCCTTATTAAGGTGGAAAACTCTCCGGGGTATAGTACAGTAGCAAACCGGTGAGGCATGATTCGCATCAATCGCATGCAGGTTTAGCAGCTGCATAAAGAATTCATCATCAAAATTAATCATAAGAAGTAATCACTATGTGTGGCATTTGCGGCGAACTAAGATTTGACAACACCCGCCCCGGGCAGGTGCGCATCGAGCGCATGAAAATAAAGCTGGCGCAGCGCGGCCCGGACAGCGAAGGCAGTTATTTCGACGGCGCGGTCGGCCTCGGCCATCGCCGTCTAGCTATCATCGACCTGTCCAGCAAGGCCGCCCAGCCGATGGTGGATGAGGCCGCCGGGCTGGCGCTGGTGTTCAACGGCACCATCTACAACTATTCCGAACTGCGAGCCGAATTGCAGAACAAAGGCCACCAGTTCAAATCCAGCGGCGACACCGAAGTGATCCTGCGCGCCTACGCCGAATGGGGCGTCGACTGCCTGCAACGCCTGCACGGCATGTTCGCCTTCGCCATCTGGGATGGCCGCAAAAAAGAGCTGCTGCTGGCGCGCGACCGTGTCGGCATCAAACCGCTGTATTTCTCCCGCACCGGCGAGCGCCTGCTGTTCGCCTCCAACACCCAGGCGCTGCTTGCCGCCGATGACAGCATTGATAAAGAGATTGACACCGTCGCCCTGCACAATCTGTTCAGCCTGCATGCGGTTGTTCCCGCACCGCGTACTATATTAAAAGGTATCCGCAAGCTGAAACCGGCACACTATATGGTGTTCAGGCAGGATGGCAGCGTACAAGAAAAACGTTACTGGACCCTCACCGCCAAACGCCCGGACAAGAAAATGACCGAGCAGGACTGGATTTCTGCGGTGCGCGCTTCGCTGAAAAAATCGGTGGAGCGCCGGGTCAAAATCGCCGACGTGCCGGTGGGAGTGCTGCTGTCCGGCGGCATCGACTCCAGCCTGCTGGTTGGGCTGCTGGCCGAAGCCGGGCAGAAAGATTTGAAAACCTTCTCCGTCGGCTTTGAAGATCAGCCTGAAGAAAAGGGCAACGAGTTCGAATACTCCGACGCCGTTGCCGAGCATTTCAACACCGAACACCACCGCTTTATGGTGCCCAACGATCAGGTACTGCCAAGGTTGTCGGAAGCCTTCTCGCACATGGCCGAACCGATGTTCGCGCAGGATGCGGTGGCCTTTTATCTGCTCTCCGAAGTCGTCTCCAAAGAGGTGAAAGTGGTGCAGAGCGGGCAGGGTGCAGACGAAGTTTTCGGCGGCTACTTCTGGTATCCGCAGATGCACGAATCCAGCCTGGAAGGGGTAAAACGTTTTTCCGAACACTATTTCGATCGTGACCATGAAGAGTATCTGGAGACCGTCGACAGCCGTTTCCATTGCGAAGACGTCACCGCTAAAATGATGGCCGAACTGCTCGATGAAGTCGATGCCGATGAATACCTCGACCGCGTGCTGGCGGTGGATGTCACCACCTTAATCGTCGATGACCCGGTCAAACGCGTCGACAACATGACCATGGCCTGGGGGCTGGAAGCGCGTGTACCGTTTCTCGACCAGGAGCTGATCGAACTCGCCGCCAGCATGCCGCCGGAAATGAAACTGCCCAACGGCGGCAAGCACGTGCTCAAGGAGATCGCGCGCGGCTTTTTGCCCGACAGCGTGGTCAATCGCAGCAAAGCCTACTTCCCCATGCCCGCACTCAAATACGTGCGCGGAGAGTATCTTGATTTCATGAAGGAAATTTTATTCAGCGATGCGGCCAAAAAACGCCGCCTTTACAACCCCGCCTATGTTGAAAAACTGCTGAAAAATCCCGATGATTACTTAACCCGGCTGCAAGGGAGTAAACTCTGGCATCTGGCGGCGCTGGAATTATGGCTGCAACAGAACATCGATTAGCAACGGATGATTAGCAACAGGTAATTATTAATGGCACGACGCAACATGGTACTTCGTAATATTCTGCACAATCTGAAAAGCGCCACAGTAAAACAAAAACTCGGGCTGCTGGCCGGTGCCGTGACAAGCCTGGCAATAATAGCTGGTGTGGGGGTGTCATTATATTCGGCAGCAACACCGCCGGACTTCGCGGCGATTGAAGATACTCAGGCCAGAAAAACCGCCTTTGTCGAATATCTAGCCCCCGCTATCGCAGAACTCAACCGCGAGCGGGCAGAAGAGCGGCAGGCTCTGGAAGAACTCTACGCCGAATTGCAGGAAGGGGAGTCAGCCGGTTGGTGGCAGCAGCGCAAGCTGGAAGCCTGGGCGCAGCGTTACGATATCGAATTCATTCCGGAGCAGGAGGTCGCTGTCGCAGAAAAGTTACTGCTGCATCTCGACGAAATTCCCGCCTCCATGGTGCTTGCCCAGGCCGCACTCGAATCGGCATGGGGCACTTCGCGCTTTGCCAAAACCGGCGATAATTTCTTTGGCCAGTGGTGCTTCACCGAAGGCTGCGGCATGGTGCCCGAAGCCAGAACCGAAGGCGCAACGCATGAGGTAAAAACATTCAGTAGTGTTAAAGAGGCGCTACAAGGCTATTTCCGTAATATCAACAGCCATTCCGTTTATGCGCAGGTTCGAGAAATTCGTGCTCGGGCACGCAAAGCGGGTAAACCACTTTCAGGACTGGAAATGGTAGCCGGACTGGAAAAATATTCTGCGCGGGGACAGGCCTATATCGAAGAGCTGCGAGAAGTAATTCGCTATAATAATTTCGAATAACTGGTAGCGCTGCCGCCTGCATCGCATCAGCTCAGGTTTTTTAATCAGATTGGAGCAGAGCAGGGCAGGGCAGATCAGGGTTCGGGATACCAGCTGCCATCCGGCCGCTTGCGCATAAAAAATTCCGAGTGCCAGTAAAAACGCCCGCGCTGTCCCGAAGCCGCAGTACAGTTGATGCGCGAACGGCCCACCGGCAACGCCTGTTCCGGGCGAGTGCTAACGGTATCGCCTTTCACCTGCACCTCAATACGACCTTGCCCGCTGGCAAAGCAGCTCACCTGCTGCGCCAGTTCCGGCGAATTCAGGCGCAAGGTTAAAACCGGCCGCGACACCGCCATCGGCAACAACGGATCAGCCAGTTGCTGCCCCTGTTCATCGATAACCCGCACCGCCTTCAAAGGCATCGGCAGACTGTTTACCTTGTCAATAAAACCCGCCATCGCCGTATAAGCGCCACCAAAGGCAAAACGCGGCATCGCCTGCCAGTCGGCGTTTTCATCAAAGGCCCCCGAGTGCTGGGCAAAAGCAATAAGGCCGAGCTCCTTTGCCAGCGCCTGCACCTGGCGATTATATTCACCATAAGGATAAGCCAGCAGCTTCGGGGAATGCCCCAGCTTACTGCGCAGCACAGCCTCGGGTTTACTCATCTCGCGTTTAATCCGAACCTGCCATTGTTCCTGTGACTCATCCTCCAGTCGCCTGACCAGATGCGGATGGCTGACCGTATGATTAGCAATCGTAACGCCCTCATCAGCCAGCTCGCGCAACACATCCCAGCTCATATAACCAGCACCGCCCACCAGCGCCGTATTAACAAACACCGTAAAGGGAAAATCATGCTTTTGCAGCACCGGCAAAGCCTCACTGTAAACCGACTCATAACCATCATCGAAAGTAATAGCGACAACCTTCTCAGGCATCGGCTCCCCGTTTCTCAGCGACTCAAGCAGCTGCGGCAAAGCCCATACCTCAAAATCATTTTCAGCCAGATATGCCATATGCTGCGCAAATAAATCAGGCGAAATACTCGTCGCCGCCGGCGTCTGCGCATCGACATGGTGGTACTGAACAATAACCGCCGCTGTGATCGATCCTGAATGAATCAGCAGGAACGTGCTGCAAATGAAAATTTTTAATGTATGAAACATAAGATGGGATTATAGGGTTAAAAGTGAAAGCAATACGAGACCCTGCCCCAATATATGTAAGCGAGTGTTAACAGAGGTGATTTCACCTGGCTACAGGAAGGAGTGCCTGTTTTTGCTCTGCTCGGACGTAACGTGCTGATTGTTGTCAGAACGGCGGCGGGATGTACGCTGGCAGCGGCGCTGAACCAAAAACCAAAACACAGGTCTCATGAAAACGGAAGGAATGCGGGTCTGATTGGGGCGGACAGGGCGTTTTTTAAGCCTATATGACTTGAAATCGCGTAATTTGCCCTCATCATGTAATTTTCCCCGCTTGTATAGTGGGTTTATTCGGGTTGTATAAAGAGATAACCTAGGCACAACAAATTAATTAAGGCAGGTATTGAACATGGCAGATGTATTGGATCGTATTGACGAGCAGGTTAAAGGCAACGCAGTGATGATTTACATGAAGGGCACGCCGCAGTTTCCGCAGTGTGGGTTTTCGGGTCGCACGGTTGAGGCGCTGAAGCAGGTGGGTAAGGAATTCGGTTACTGCAATGTGCTGGCTGATCCGGAGATTATGCAGAATTTACCTCGCTACGCCGACTGGCCGACTTTTCCCCAGGTATATGTGAACGGTGAGCTGATTGGCGGTTGTGATATTACGATGGAAATGTTTGAGAACGGCGATCTGAAAAAGGTGATTGACGAAGCTTCGGCGGCTTGATCGTTTGAGCTTGACTGTCGAGAAGGGCCTCTTTTTAAGAAGCCCGGAGAAGAAGCGCTATTGGTAACGGTGGCGCTTTTTTTGTGCCCGAAAAATATGAGCGGGCTAACTAATAATGCTGTTAGCGCCCTGGGATATGGCCTTGATGAGATTGCTCTGGGTCAGCTCCAGCATTTCCGTGGAGCTGATCGCGGTCTGGTTACCGTTGTAATAATACACGCCAATGGAGCCACTGATGGTGTAATCGCTGTCCCCGCTTTTAAAGGGGCGCTGGTTGATGGCGGCCAGAATTCTGTCCAGCGCATTCATCTTGAACGAGCCGAGGTTGGTGTGATTCATGACGATGCCGAAAATATCGTTGTCCAGTCGGGTAATTACGTCGGTAGGGCGAACCGTGCGCCGCAGTCGGCGGTAGACGCCAACCAGAACTTCATTTTTAACGATGATGCCTGCCTCATCTTCGATCTGGTCAAGATTGTTCAGTTTGATCATGGCCAGGCAGAGGCCGCCGTTGCGCGTGGCCGCCTCTGCCAGATTGGCATCCAGCTCGGTGATCAACATGCGCTCATTACCGGCGCCGGTGACTTCATCAATGAGGGCGGTTTTTTGCAGGCGCTGGATGGTTTGCTCCATCTGCCGTGAGGTTTCCAGAATGTCATTCTGCATCATGGCGATACGGGCAGCGGCGCTGACACGCGCAGCCAGTTCCAGGGGATTGGGCGGCTTGCGCAGGTAGTCGTCGACGCCGTGTTCAAAAGCCTCCACCAGATATTCGATGCCTTCGTTGGCGGTGAACAGAATGATGGAGGTGTAGATGCCTTTTTCTTCATCATTCTGGCGAATACAGTCAGCCAGTTCCAGGCCATTCATTTCCGGCATCATCCAGTCGGCGAGTACCACGTCGGCGGGCTGTTCTTCGAGCATTTTGAGCGCTTCAAAAGCACTGTCTGCCAGTCTGACACCAGTGTAACCGGCTTTTTTCAGTGCGGATTTAACGACGATGCGGCTGAATTGCAGATCGTCAACGATGATAATGGAGAGGTCTTTGTCGCTCATGGATATTGTTCTTTTATGTTCGCCGGCGTAGTGCTTTAAGTCTAGCGTATAAGCCTGAATAATAACGGTTTTATGGGTGTAAAAATGCGCTGATGAGGATAAAAAATCAGCTCCAGACCGGCCCTGCGGTATCCGCCCAGCGATTAACAATGGCGCAGAATATTTCGGCGGTCTGTTTGGCGTCGTAGAGTGCCGAGTGTGCCTGTTCGGTGTCCCAGGGCAGGCCGGCGGCCACAGCGGCGCGTGAAAGCACGGTCTGGCCATACGCCAGGCCCGACAGGCTGACGGTATCGAAAACACTGAAAGGATGAAATGGGTTGCGTGCCACCTTGCAACGGGTCGCCGCGGCGTTGATGAAGTTGAGATCCATAATGGTGTTGTGACCAACCATAATGGCACGGTGGCAGCCGCTCTTCTTCATGGCTTTGCTGCTGAATTTGAATAGGCCGCGAATCGCAACATCTTCGGGCTTGGCCATGCGAAAAGGATGGAAGGGATCGATGCCATTGACCTCCATCGACTTGGGGTCCATGTTGGCGCCTTCGAAAGGCTGAACATGGCAGGCGTATTCCTCATCGATGCTGAGATGGCCGTGCTCGTCGATTTTTACGCTGACCGCGCCAATTTCCAGCAGGGCATCTTTTTTCTGGTCAAAACCGCCGGTCTCAACATCAACGATGATAGGCAGAAAACCGCGAAAGCGTTGGGCCATCAAAGGTTTATCAGGATCAGGAACGGTCATTATTTAATCAGTTTCCAGTTAATAGTTTCACCCGCCAGCATCGGAACCAGGGTCTCGCCGTCGGCCAGCGGGTAGCTCTCGGGGACAACCCAGGGCGATTTTTCCAGGGTGATAGTGTCGGTGTTTCGGTTCAGTCCGTAAAAATCCGGGCCATTAAAGCTGGCGAAGGCTTCCAGCTTGTCGAGGGCGTTCTGCTGTTCGAAAACGGTGGCATAGATTTCGATAGCGGCGTGCGCAGAAAAAATGCCCGCGCAGCCGCAACCGCTTTCCTTGCTGCTTCTGGTGTGCGGCGCGCTGTCGGTGCCGAGAAAAAACTTTCTGTGCCCGGAGGTGGCCACATACAGCAGCGCCTCGCGGTGCTGCTCGCGCTTGAGCACCGGCAGGCAGTAATGATGCGGGCGCAGGCCACCCTTGAACATCGCATTTCTGTTCCACAACAGGTGGTGCGGGGTAATGGTAGCGCCGATATTGAGGCCGGTATTGAGCACGAACTCAACCGCATCGGCGGTGGTAATGTGCTCGAAAACAATTTTGAGTTTGGGGAAACGGTTCATCAGTGGCATCAGTACCTGCTGGATGAAAACCGCTTCACGGTCGAAGACATCGACCTCGGCAGCGGTGACTTCACCGTGCACCAGCAGCGGCAGTCCCAGCTCCTGCATGGCGGCGAGCGCGGCATCGCATTTGCGAATATCGGTGACGCCGGCCGAAGAGTTGGTGGTCGCGCCCGCCGGGTAGAGCTTGACCGCCTTCACGAAGCAGCTTTTATGCGCCAGCATAATTTCTTCCGCGCTGGTGTCGTCGGTCAAATATAATGTCATCAGCGGTTCGAAAAGGCTGTCGCCTATGGCGGCAACAATGCGATCGACATATTCAACCGCCTGCCTGACCGTGGTGATGGGCGGTTGCAGATTGGGCATGACGATCGCGCGCGCAAACTGCTGCGCGGTATAGGGCGCGACCTGGCGGAGCATCTCGCCGTCGCGCAGGTGTACATGCCAGTCGTCAGGGCGGGTGATTTGTAATTGATTCATGGTTTCGAGAGCATTGTTATTCGTTGCGTATTATGCACTAATGCGGGTATACCTGTTACCAAAATCTGAATATGACTGTTACCCAAAAAATTTTACAGCTACTGTTATTGAAAGCCGTGCCGCAGGATTTACCCTGTTCCAGCAGGTTGCTGCTGCGCATTATTTTTCTCTACGTAGGCAGCGGCATCGTCGTTATGGGCAGCGTGGCTGAGCCTGCACTGGCGCTGGGGCGTGTGGTGCTGAGTCTTGCCGTTATCTCAGTCTTCAGTTACGTACTTTTATCGGCGTTGAATATGAAAGCGCGTTACCTGCAAACAGTGACCGCGTTGATTGGAACGGGCATAATATTCAATTTAATGGCCTGGCCGGTGCTCAGCTTTGGCGATATCGAGCAGGCTTCGGCAGTCGCCGTGCAGCTGCTGTCGCTGGCGGTGATAGCGCTGATCAGCTGGGAAGTGCTGGTGACAGCGCATATTTTCCGCAACGCGCTGGACACTAAAATGACCCAGGCTGTACTTTTATCGATGGCGCTATTTTTAGTAACGCTGACACTTTCACAACTGGTTTTTCCGGAGACTTCTTCCTGATGCGTATTCATATTCTCGGTATCTGTGGCACCTTCATGGGGGGCATCGCCGTGCTGGCGAAGCAGGCCGGGCACACCGTCAGCGGCTCGGATGAAAATGTTTACCCCCCCATGAGCACGCAGCTGGAAGCGCAGGGCATTTCGCTCTGCGTGGGATACAAGCCTGAAAATATTCCCGTCGATGTCGACCAGATTCTGGTGGGCAATGTCATGTCGCGCGGTAATCCCGCGCTGGAATATGTGCTGAATCGCAATCTTGCCTACACCTCGGGGCCGCAATGGCTGGCTGAAAATGTCCTGCGCGATCGCTGGGTGCTGGCCGTTGCAGGTACTCACGGTAAAACCACCACCGCATCCATGCTGGCCTGGATTCTGGAATACGCGGGCATGCAGCCCGGGTTTTTAATCGGCGGCGTGCCCGGTAATTTTGAAGTCTCGGCGCGCTTCGGCAAGGAACCCTTCTTTGTGGTCGAGGCCGATGAATACGACACCGCCTTTTTCGACAAGCGCTCCAAGTTTTTGCACTACCGCCCGCGCACCGTCATTATGAATAATCTTGAATTTGATCACGCCGATATTTTTGAAAATCTAGACGCCATTAAAAAACAGTTTCATCATCTGGTGCGCACTGTGCCGGGGCGGGGGTTGCTGGTGATCAACGGCGGTGATAAAAATCTGGCTGATGTCATGCAGCAGGGTTGCTGGTCAGAGTGCGAATATTTTTCCATTGATGGTGAGCAATGGTCGATCAGCGATTGCGCTGACGATGGCAAAAGTTTCAACGTCAATCTGCAAGGCAAGCCGCAAGGTTCGGTGCAATGGAACATGCACGGTAGGCACAATCGACTCAACGCCCTGGCGGCGATTGCCGCAGCCCGCCATGCCGGCGTGCCGGTGGTTCACGCCTGCGCAGCCCTCTCTGAATTCATGGGCATCAAACGCCGAATGGAAGTGCGCGGCGTAGTGCGCGGCGTCACCGTCTATGATGATTTCGCCCATCACCCCACCGCCATCGAAGAGACACTGTCGGCCATGCAGGAAGTGAATCACGGCGGGCGCGTGCTGGCAGTGCTGGAACCGCGTTCCAACACCATGCGCATGGGCGTGCATCAGGACACACTGACCGGCTCGTTACAAAGTGCCGATGAAATTTATCTGTACCAGCCCGAGGGCGTTGACTGGGGACTGGACGAGGTGGCCAAAAAATCGCAGAAACCGGCACAGGTTTTCGAGAAAGTCGAAAACATTATCCAGAAGCTGTGCAGCGATGCCCGTGAAGGCGACCACATAATCATTATGAGCAACGGCGGCTTCGAATCTATCCATACTAAATTATTAATCGCACTGGAAAAATAGCGATAGTTATGTCATTTCGACTGCAAGGATAAATCTTATGTCTCATAACTTCAAAACGATTAACGTTTGTATGCATGCAATGACAATATTAAATATACAAAACAAGATCTCTCCCTGTGGTCGAGATGACAGAGTTCAATTAACGAGAAAGCAATAATGTCCAGTAACAATTCATTACCAGCCATTATCGCGCTCGGTATCACCGGCGCTTCCGGCGTGCCCTACAGTTTTCGTTTGCTGGAGCAGCTGTTAATCGCAGACTGCAAGGTGTACCTGATGATCAGCAAAGCCGCGCAGGTGGTGATCGGCATGGAGACCGATCTGTCACTGCCGAGCCGTGCGGCTGACATGCAGAAATTTCTGAGCGAAAAATATCAGGCCGCTGAAAATCAGTTGCAGGTTTTCGGCGAAGACGAATGGACCGCCCCGGTCGCCAGCGGCTCCAACAATGTCAAGGCCATGGTGGTGTGTCCCTGTTCCATGGGTGCGCTCTCCGCCATCGCCTGCGGCGCCAGCAACAACCTGCTGGAACGCGCTGCGGACGTGATACTGAAAGAGCGAAAAAAATTAATCATCGTGCCACGCGAATCCCCGTACTCGGACATTCATCTGGAAAATATGCTCAAACTCTCGCGCATGGATGCGGTAATCGTAGACGCTAATCCGGGGTTTTATAACCGCCCGCAAACTGTTGAAGATCTGGTGGATTTTGTCGTTGCAAAAATTTTGGATCAGTTGGATGTTGAGCATGAACTACAACCGAAATGGGGCGAGAAATAGTTGGGTTAAAAGATAGTTGGCAGTTGGCAGTTGGCAGTTTGCAGTTTGCAGTTTGCAGTTAAAAACGTTCAGCCCTGGAACGAGCTTGCAGATCTGAATGCCCCCTCTCCCACCGGGAGAGGGGATATGTACGCAAGTCTGCAAATTTTGCACAAAAATTTAAGCTTTTAACTGCCAACTGCCAACTATCTTTTCAACAAGTCACACCGAAAAAATAGCCCGGGCTTTTTCCAGATCAGCAGGCGTATCCACCGACAGACTATGAAAGTCTTCGATCACAGTGACGTGAATGTCGATGCCATTTTCCAGTGCGCGTAGCTGTTCCAGACTTTCGGTTTTTTCCAGCGGGGTTTGTGCGCTTTCAGTGATGGCTTGCAGGGTTGCGCGGGTGTAGATGTATATGCCGATGTGGCCGAGGGCGCGGTCGGGCAGGTTGCCGTTGTGGCAGAGTGGAATGCAATTTCTGGAAAAATACAGGGCGTTGCCGTCGAGCCGGGTGACGACTTTGACGGTGTGCGGGTCGCCCATAATGGTCTGGTCGTGAATGGGGTGCGCCAGTGTGCCCATGGTCGGGTTTTGCTGGTTGATAAAATCGATGGTGAGCTGGTCGATGTGTGCCGGGTCGAGCAGGACTTCATCGCCCTGAATGTTGACGAAGATGTCTGCATCGGAGTGTTGCCGCATGTACTCGGCGATGCGGTCAGTGCCGGAGGCGCATTCGCTGGAGGTCATCATGGCGTGGTGGCCGGCGTCAGTGATGGCGTGCAGAATCCGTTCGTCATCGGTTAATACCACTACATCGTGTAACTGTTTTGCCTGTTTGGCTCTTTCCAGCACATGCAGTACCATGGGTTTGCCGGCGATGTCGGACAGCGGTTTTCCGGGTAAGCGGGTTGAGGCGTAACGACTGGGTATGCAGCCTATGATCTTCATATAATGTCCGGTGATTTCAGGGATGCCGTGTGTGGAGTGGCGTTTGCAAGGCAGATAATGCTACGGGTAAACGCGGTTTTAGTCAAAATCCTGAAAATCAAAGCGCCCTGAAAATAGAAAGGCTCACAGAAACAGGAACCACTTAATGAATGCCACCAGTTCAAATCCGGCCGGGTCAACGCTGGCCCGAGCCTCGACGCAGTTGCTCGGTCAGGCGGCCGAAAGCATTGCCCAGGTTATTCTGGGTAAGGATGAGCAGATCCGTCTGGCGCTCACCTGTCTGGTGGCGCAGGGGCATCTGTTGATCGAAGATACGCCGGGCGTCGGCAAAACCACGCTGGCGCATACTATCGCGCAGGTCATGGGGCTGGATTTTCAGCGCATTCAGTTCACCAGCGATCTGCTGCCATCCGATATTCTGGGCGCGGCGATATACAATCGCGAGCAATCCACTTTTGAGTTTCATAAGGGGCCGGTATTCGCCAACTTTATTCTGGCCGATGAGGTCAACCGCGCCACGCCCAAAACCCAGAGCGCGTTGCTGGAGGCGATGGAAGAGCGTCAGGTTACGGTTGAGGGTGAAACGCGAAAACTGCCCCGGCCTTTCTTTGTTATCGCCACCCAGAATCCGCTCCACCAGCTGGGCACCTATCCGCTGCCCGAATCTCAGCTGGATCGGTTCCTGATGCGAATTCATTTGGGTTATCCCGATAAAAAAGCCGAGCGCGAACTGTTGCAGGGTGCTGATCGTCGCGACATGATCAAGCACCTTCAGCCGGTGCTCAACGCGGGCAAATTAATAACCGTACAGAAACAGGCGGCCAAAATACACGTCTCTGAGGCGCTGCTGGATTATATTCAGGCGGTGCTTGAGTTCACGCGTCAGTCGCCGATGTTTGAATTCGGGCTGTCGCCGCGAGGCGGGCTGGCCTTGTTGAACGCGGCGCGGGCACTGGCGTTGCTGGAAGGGCAGGACTACGTGCTGCCGGAACACATTAAAACGGTGTTGGCAGCAGTGGTGAATCATCGTCTGGAAGTCACCGGTGATGAGCTGGGGCGACAGGGAAAAACCGCAGCCGCTTTTATTGCCGAATCCGTGCCCATTCCCTAGTCGATGGCACAAGCGTGAGCTTTATCTCTTCAGCACGAGCTTTTTTTCAATGGCCGGATTTTACCCGCAAGCCGGTATTCAAATTTATCGCCAAACGCACCGGGCCGTTTAACGGCACGGTAACACTGGATCGAAGCCGGGTTTATATCCTGCCCACCAGAGCCGGGCTGGTTTTTCTGCTGCTGCTGTTATTGCTGCTGGTGGGTTCGTTGAATTACAACAAAAGCCTCGGTTTTGTGCTGACCTTTATTCTGCTTGGACTGGGCAATGTCATTCTCTTCGCCACCTGGAAAAACCTGGCCGGCTTACGGCTGCGTGCGGGTGGTAGCCTGCCGGTGTTTGCCGGAGAAAAAGCAGGATTTGCGGTGCAGCTGGAAAATCCGGGCGCACACACGCGTTACTCCATTGCAGTGGGCCATCAGGGCCGGGAATATGAGGTCGTCGATGTGCATGGCGAAGCCGTGGCGCTGGCGCATTTTCAGGTCGATGCTGCCCGGCGTGGGATTTTGCAGGCGGGCCGTTTCCGGCTGAGTACGGAATTTCCGGCGGGCCTGTTCGTAGCCTGGACCTGGATTGATCTGTCCATGCAGTCTCTGGTTTATCCCCGACCTGCGCTCAGCGCTGAAATCCCGGTGTCAACCTCCGGCGAAGCGGGTGATCAACCGATGCAGGGGGCAGGCATGGAAGAGTATGCCGGTTTGCGAAAATATCAGCCGGGCGATTCCTGGCGACGCGTGGCCTGGAAAGTGGTGGCGCGCACCGATGAGCTGGTGATCCGGCAGTACCATGGCGGTCAGCCGCAGCTGCAATGGATCGACTGGCAGGCGCTGGCCATGTCCGGCAGCGAAGCCTGCCTGTCGGCGATGACCCGGCTGGTGATCGACGCAGAAGCGGCGGGACGAAATTACGGCCTGCGCCTGCCCGGTGTCGAAATCGAGCCGGCATACGGCCGGACCCACTATGGTCGTTGTTTAAAAGCGCTGGCACTGTATGGCGATAACTGATCACAAGCTAACCCCGGTGCTGATCGGCATTCATCTGGTGGCCCTGCCGATGTATTCGCGCCTGCCGCCCTATATATTGCTGCCGATAGCGGTACTGACCTTGTGGTCGCTGCTGATTATCGCGAGCCGCGCCCGGCAGCCGAAAGCATGGCTGCGAATAGTACTGGCCTTTGTTGTTATTGTGGCGCTGCTAGCCTCTTATGGCACGGTGTTCGGGCAGGAGCCGGGCACCGCCATGCTGCTGATGCTCTCCTTTCTCAAGCTGTTCGAAATGAAAGCCAGGCGTGATGTGCTGCTGGTTATTTTCGTCGGCTATTTTCTGGTTGCCACCCATTTCTTTCATAGCCAAAGTCCGTGGATTGCCGCCTATGTTTTTGTGGTGGTGATTTATCTCACCTCCCTGCTCATTGTGTTCAGCGACCGTCTGGCCTCGACCGATTTTAAGACCCGCATGAAAATGTCAGCGCGCATGGTGTTGCAGGCGATACCGCTGATGCTGGTTCTGTTCGTGCTGTTTCCGCGCATTCAGGGGCCGCTGTGGAGTCTGCCGGACGATGCCAAATCAGCGACCACCGGCGTGGGCGATGAAAATGTCGCCGGGCAGCATCAACGATCTGATCAGCTCGAGCGCGGTGGCTTTCAGGGTGCAGTTCAAGGGCGAGCCGCCTGCGCCCAGAGACCTGTACTGGCGCGGTCTGGTGCTGTCCCATTACGACGGCAAAACCTGGCGGCGTGATGATGCGCCGGAAGATTTGCAGCCCGAACTCAGCGCGGTGAGCGCAGCAGCGCAACCGGTTGAGTATGCGGTGATGCTGGAGCCGCATGGTCGCAAATGGCTGTATTCACTGGAAAGTCTGGTGGCGCTGGAAGGCGGTTATAGCGTGACGCGCGAACTACAGGTGCTGACGAAAAAGGAAATAGACAGCGTATTTTCGTATGTCATGACATCGAGCCTGCGGTCGAGAAACAGATCCCTGTCTGCTCAAGAGCGCGAAAAAAATCTGCTGCTGCCGCAGGATTTTAATGAGAAATCGGTGGTGCTGGCCAGACGCCTGCGCATGGCGGCGGGTGGCGATGCGGTCTATGCAAATTCGGTTTTGAATTATTTTAATACCGAGGCATTCAGTTACACGCTGTCACCGCCGTTGCTGGGTGATAATGCCATGGATGATTTTATTTTCAACACGCGCGCCGGTTTTTGCGAACATTATTCCAGCGCATTTGTGTACCTGATGCGCGCCGCCGGCGTACCCGCTCGGGTGGTAGTCGGCTATCAGGGCGGCACCTTAAATCCGAACGACGACTACATGATTGTGCGCCAGTCCGATGCGCATGCCTGGGCCGAAATCTGGCTCGCTGACAAGGGCTGGGTGAGAGTGGACCCGACCTCGGCGGTGTCCCCCGATCGTATTGATTTCGGTATTTCAGGTGCAGGCCTGGAAGCAGACCGGATGCCATTCATGCTGACTACTGACAATAAATGGCTGCTGCAACTGCGTTACACC
This sequence comes from Gammaproteobacteria bacterium, assembly GCA_032251315.1. Classification (GTDB taxonomy): domain Bacteria; phylum Pseudomonadota; class Gammaproteobacteria; order SZUA-229; family SZUA-229; genus LH-M37. The sequence goes on along the minus strand of JAVVEE010000030.1, from coordinate 3,490 downwards.
GCCGACAGCCTTAATCATAACTGGAACAAATGGGTGGTCGGCTTTAACGAGAAAAAACAGCAGGCACTGTTCGAGTCATTAGGCATAGAGGACATCAACAAGTCCACGCTGTTTTCGTGGATGGCGGTGGCCATGACCTTAATGGGTGGAGTGGTAGCATGGTGGGTGTTCAGGCAGGGCGAAAGAAAATCAAAACGCGATGTCGCCTGTTACTACTACAGCCTTTTCTGCCGAAAACTGGACCGGGCCGGATTGATGAAACAGCCCAGTGAATCACCCGATGAATTTCTCGTTCGTATCGTGCAGCGCTTCCCGCACTTGAAGGACAAGGCGAGCCAGATAACGCGTCAGTACCAGCAGATGCGTTATGGCGATGAAGCCGGTGACGGGCATAAAAAACGATTGATACTTGCGGTGAAGCAGTTTCGCGCCAGATAGCGCGAACAATATAATTTGATGCGTGTAATTATTTTGTTTCGGCCAGCCGCGTGATTTTACCGATGTTTGCATAAATAACGCTGACTTCGGAATGGGGAGTGTTCTTGCCGTGAGCATTTTCTTCTACGATGGCTTCATCAAGCCCGGCCTGATCCAGTAATTTGCGCAGCAGCTCCCGCACGCTGATGGCGGTGCCGCTGCCGACATTGTAGGTTTCGCCGGCGACGCCTTTAGCGGCGATCAGGTCATAAAGGGCGCAGGCTTTTTCGATGTCAATGTAGTCACGTCCGGCATCGAGATTGCCGACGGTGATTTTTTTCGCCCTGTCTTCCAGCACCGCCCTGATCTGCTGCTCCACACGCCCGGCAAACAGTTTGTTGGAGACGCCCTGGCCGATTAAATTAAAAGTGCGGGCGATAACGATGTCGAGGCCATAGGTTTTGAAGTACAGGTGTGCCAGCTGGGTCTGGGCGGCTTTTGACCAGCCGTAGATGCTGACAGGCTTAAGCGGATGATCTTCTGCAACAGGATTTTCGTCGCACTTTATTTCACCGTATTCAGCGGCGCTGCCCATCAGCAGGATTCTGGCCGCAGGCTGGTGTTCGATGACGGCGTCCAGAATATTCTTGGTACAAAGCACGTTATTCTGCAAATCAACTTCAAAGATATTGGAGAAGCTCCCAGCGGTATGAAAAATCACCGAGGGCTGTAACCGCTTTATAGTTTCATTGACCTGTTCGCTGTCATTTAAATCACAGACAACAGTGTCGCTGTTGTCACTGGCTGTTCGGGTTAAGCCGATGCAGCGAATATTGGAGTGTGCTCTCAGGTAAGTGAGAAGATGGCTGCCGACAAACCCCGATGCTCCGGTGACCAGTATGCTCACTGCAGAAATTTAAATCGATCTGAGAATTCGGCAAAATGTTCGTCGGCATAGGCGTAATCTTCGGGTCTGCCTATGTCCAGCCAGAAACCGTCAAACGGGCAGACGGCGATGTGATGGCCCTGTTCTATGCCGTCAACCATGAGCTGATCAAAACCATAGCTGGCACCTTTTTGCAGACGTTCGATGGCTCTTTTGTTCAGGCAGTAAATGCCCATGCTGACGTCAAAGTGGTACTCAGGTTTTTCGCGAAAGGCGGTGAGACGGTTGTCCTTGTCGTAATCAAGTACACCGAAATCAACTTTCACATCGCGCTGAAATGAAGACACCGAAACATCGGCATTGCAGGCTGTGTGCTGTGCGAAGAATTTTCCGTAATCCAGATCGCACAAAATATCGCCATTCATGACCAGAAAGTTTTCCGGTAAATCATTAATCAATGTCAGTGGCCCGATGGTGTTGAGCGGAACCTCTTCGATGGAATAATCTATTTCTAATCCGAAACGCTCACCGTTGCCGAAATAGGCCTGAATAAGGTTGGCGAGATGATTGACCGCCAGTGTTACCCGGGTAAAACCGGCGTCGGCCAGCTGCATAAGAATGACTTCAAGAATCGAATATTTGCCGCCGATGGGCACCAGCGGTTTGGGTATCAGCGTTGTATAAGGCTTGAGGCGCGTGCCTTTTCCGCCTGCAAGAATGATCGCACGCATGCGCTGTCTCCTTCTGAATTAAATGTTGTATAGCCAGGATTTATACTGGCGTAAGTTTTCCGGTTTTTTGAACCAGGCGATGGTTTCAATCAGCCCGGATTCCAGATCATGTCCGGGCGTCCAGGAGGTCAGCGCGGTGATTTTTCTGTTATCGCCCAGCAATCTGTCGACTTCGGATTTCTCGGGCCGCAGGCGGGCTTCATCCAGATTAATTTTGGCCTTCGGATTGAGCTGCTGAATCAGGAAATGGGCCAGGTCACCAATGGTGCGCTCAGCGCCGGTGGCGATATTAATTTCTTCACCAATGGCCTGATCCGCTTCGGCCAGCGCGATAAAACCTTCAACCGTGTCGATGACATAGTTAAAGTCACGGGTTGGCTCCAGGCTGCCCAGCTTGATTTCTGATTCACCGGACAGCAGTTGCGTGATGATGGTTGGAATCACCGCGCGCGCGGACTGTCGGGGGCCATAGGTGTTAAAAGGCCGGGCAATGGTCACCGGGCAATCAAAGGAGCGATAAAAGGATTCCGCCATGCGATCAGCGCCGATCTTCGTGGCGCTGTAGGGTGACTGTCCCTGGAAGGGGTGCTTTTCATCGATGGGGACATACTGGGCCGTGCCATAAACTTCAGAGGTGGAGGTCACTACGACGCGTTCGGTGTTGTGACGACGCGCCGACTGAAGAACATTTAAGGTGCCCTTGATGTTGGTGTCGACATAGGAATCGGGGGAATGGTACGAAAACGGGATGGCGATCAGCGCTGCCAGATGAAACACAACATCCACCCCCTGCATGGCGGTATCGACGCCGTTGGGGTCGCGAATATCGCCCGCAAAAACATCAAGCTGTTTGAGCTGAGTCGGTTCAAAAGAGTCCAGCCAGCCCCAGGTGTTGAAGGAGTTGTAATAAACAAAGGCTCTGACATCACAGCCCTTTACGATTAACGCCTCCACTAGATGGCTGCCGATGAAGCCGTCAGCGCCGGTGACTAAAACTTTTTTGCCTTCCAGATTCATTCGAAATACCCATAAATTTAAACTCGGCACAGTTTAACGGACGGGGTAACGGACAGGAAGCCGTACGACAACGAATTAAAGAAAAAGCCAGTGCCTACAGTGTCAGACTTCTAAAAAATAGCATGATTAAACAGAGGCTTGCAGTGGCGGGAAAAATGCACCATTGGTACACGGGGCTTAAAAAGCTTTCAATTTTCTTCCAGATACTTACAATGCCCTGAAAATTCAGAATCACACAGAGCAAATGTTTCCGCGCAATGGTGCCGGAAGGAGATCAGCAATATGACCTTGTCTGGATATATGACCGGGATTTTCGGCCGCTCACCGGTCGATCCCATGCAGGAGCACATGGCGGTGGTTTATGCCTGTGCTTCCGAGTTGGTGCCGCTGTTTAATGCTGTGATTAATGAAGACTGGGAAAACGTCGAGCAAATCCAGC
>JAVVEE010000029.1:0-29477 GCA_032251315.1 Gammaproteobacteria bacterium | reverse complement strand
TACGCTCGGCAGCAGCATCCCTGCTGCTGACGGTCTTGATTGAAGGGTATCCTTTCCATGCGTTTTGTTAGTATGTTCAACTGTGTAGACCGACGACCTTCGGCGGGCCATACTGAACGTTATCACGAAACAGGCTGATGGAACGCTCAAAACCTACCCATGTCTCATTTAAAAAATAAAGGGGAAATCTCATGAAACTGATATTTGTTTACAATGCGGATTCGGGTCTGTTCAACACCGTTAGTGACATCGCGCATAAAGTGCTCTCGCCTAAAACTTATAGCTGCAATTTGTGCGCGCTCACCCACGGACATTTTAAAATCAGGCAGGAGTGGGTGGATTTTCTGAAACAGCTCGACATCGAACTGGAGTTTCTCCATCGCGATGAGTTTCTAACCCGCCACAACATTCCCGACGCTGAATTCCCTGCTATTTTTCTTCAGGAAAATGACCAGTTGTCGCTGTGGCTGGATCAGGCCAGTCTCAACCAACTCGCTACATTAGATGATCTAAAGCAGGTCATATCTGAACGGCTGCAACAGACGCCATAAACCTGCAAAGTTGGCCCAATTATAATTCCGGGTCAGCGCCGGTCTAGTGGTTTTCAGAGACCATGTTGATCGTATACTTCGGAATTTCCACCACCAGATCTTTATCGCCCACTTTCGCCTGACAACTCAGTCGCGAATCGGGATCCAGGCCCCAGGCCTTATCCAGCATATCATCTTCGTTTTCGGTATTTTCATTGAGTGACTCAATGCCTTCGCGTATATAGACGTGGCAGGTGGTGCAGGCACAGGATTTCTCACAGGCATGTTCGATCTCAATACCATTAGCGAGCGCCACATCACAAATTGTTTGATCCTTCTCGGCTTCGATTACCATACCGTCGGGACACAGTTCTTCGTGGGGTAAAAAAATTATTTGCGCCATTGTCTCTAGCTACTCCTGATCTTTGCCAGCATATTCATCGACAGAATGACCTTGCATAGCGTTACGTATATTGGAATTCATGCGCCGTGCGACATAGTCTTCGCAGGCACCTTCAAGTTGTTTGATTGCTGTTTTGATGGCCTCAGAATCATCACCGGCTGATACTTCGACCAGCTGCTGCCGGGCCTGATCAATATTGCTTCTTTCCGTCGCTGACAGCAATTGCTCACCGTCGGTTTGCAGTGCCGCATCCAGCGCCTCGACCACACGTTCAGCCTCGACCTGCTGTTCACGCAACATGCGTAAATGTATATCGTCAGAAGCGTGATCCATGGAATCGCGCAGCATGGTTTCTATTTCCGAGTCGGTCAGGCCGTAAGAGGGTTTCACATCGACACTGGCTTCCACTCCGCTGGTTAGCTCGCGCGCACTCACCGTCAACAAGCCATCGGCGTCGACCTGATAGGTCACACGAATCCGGGCGGCTCCGGCAACGTGAGGAGGGAAACCGCGCAACTCAAACCGCGCCAGCGAACGACAGTCGTCGACCAGTTCCCTCTCGCCCTGAACCACATGCACGGCCATGGCCGTCTGGCCATCTTTGTAGGTAGTGAACTCCTGCGCCTTGGCGACGGGAATGGGGGTATTACGGTAGACGATTTTTTCCGCCAGCCCGCCCATGGTTTCGATAGCCAGTGACAACGGAATCACATCCAACAACAGCATTTCATCATCGGGTTTGTTGCCGGCGAGCACATCTGCCTGCAGGGCCGCGCCGACCGCGACAACCTTGTCGGGATCAATACTGACCAGAGGTTCGCGCTGGAAAAACGCTCCCACTTTTTCTCGTACCATCTGAGTACGGGTAGAGCCACCGACCATGACCACTTCGAGCACCTCTTCAGCGGTGACCTCGGCGTCACGGAGTGCACGGCGGCAGGCCATCATGGTTTTGTTAATCAGCGGCTCGATCAGCTCTCGCATTTGGGACCGTGTCAGAGCACCCTGCCACTTGAGATCATCGGTCTCGATTGCAATATTGACCGACTCAGTCGTGGCCAGCTGTTCTTTGGCGGAACGCGCCTCGCGCATCAACAGACGTGCCAGCGATGCACCCGGCACCGCTTCATAGCCGGCCTGCTGCAAAATCCATTCTGCGACAGCGTGATCAAAATCATCACCACCGAGCGCGCTGTCACCACCGGTAGCCAGCACCTCAAAAACACCCTGCCTAAGTCGCAGAATGGAAATATCGAAGGTGCCGCCACCCAGATCATAAATAGCGATGATGCCTTCCTGACCGCTATCGAGGCCGTAGGCTACGGCAGCGGCAGTGGGTTCATTCAGCAGGCGCAGTACATTCAGGCCGGCGAGTCGGGCGGCATCTTTGGTGGCCTGACGCTGGGCATCATCAAAATAGGCCGGCACGGTAATCACCGCGCCTACCAGCTCATCGCCCAGCGTCGCTTCGGCTCTGGCTTTAAGCGTTTTTAGAATTTCAGACGAAACTTCCACCGCACTGACATCCCCCGAGCGGGTATGAATTTTGGGCACCGATGAGTCAGTAGTGGCGAACGTATAAGGCGAGCTTTTGCCCAGACTAATTAAATCTTCAGCGGCGCGTCCCATCAGGCGTTTTACAGAAACAATGGTATTGGAAGGATCATTAACCGCGTGCTCTATTGCCGCCTCACCCACCTCAATGGCCTCCACGCCGTAGCGCACCACGGAAGGCAGCAGGTGCCGTCCGCTTTCATCAGCGAGAGTCAGCGCCTCAGCACTTCTTACCGTAGCCACCAATGAGTTAGTGGTGCCGAGATCGATGCCCACAGCGAGTCGGCGCTGGTGCGGTGCGGTGGTTTGTCCCGGTTCTGAAATTTGTAATAAAGCCATAACTAATATAATTCGTCTTCAATTTTTGCCGATAGTTCATTCACCTCTTTTCCGGCTTTTTGCATGAACTGCATTTTTTTGATTGATTCCTGAGCCGCTTCCAGTTTTTCCTGCGTATAGCATTCTGAAAAATTCTGCATCAAGCCCTGCATGCTGGCTTTGATCTGTGCAGAAAACCTGTCCAGCTCTGCCAGCGGATCTTCTACCGAGTGGATCTCGGATAAAGCTTCGCGCATTTCAATCTGCTCCATCAGAAATGCCGCATCCATGGTGGTATTGTTTTCCTGGGTAGTATCCACGCCTTTTAATTTAAGCAGGTAAATAGCCCGGTCAACGGGCTGGCGCAAGGTATTAAAAGCCTCGTTAATTCTTGAGGTCTGCTGCATGGAGAGCCGTTTTTCCTGATCAGAGGCGTTAACAAATTTATCAGGATGGACGATTTTCTGCAGATCCCGGTAGCGCTGCTGAACCTGATCGAAATCAAGCTCATAGGCCACCGGCACATCAAACAGTTCAAAGAAATTACAGGTAAGGATATCAGTAGTCATAATGCGTTACGATGTAAGCAGGGCGGTTAAGCAACCGCCGCGACTAGACAGTAAAACTTTCACCGCAGCCACATTGGTCCTTCTCTTTCGGGTTGTTAAATTTAAAACCTTCATTCAGGCCTTCGCGGGAAAAATCCAGCTCGGTGCCGTCGAGGTACACCAGGCTTTTTTTATCGACAACGACTTTTACGCCGTTATCTTCAAAGACCTCGTCATCCGGATTGATCTCATCAACAAACTCGACCACATAGCCCATCCCTGAGCAACCCATGGTTTTAACACCCAGGCGCAGCCCTACACCTTTACCGCGCTTATCAAGAAAACTCTTGACGCGTTTTGCGGCTGATTCAGTTAATGTAATCGACATATCAACAGTTCCAATGATTAATTTTACTGGTAAATAACCTTATACGCATGGCTTCACGCGTGTTTCTTTTTGTAATCCTCTACCGCGGCATTAATGGCATCTTCAGCCAGAACTGAACAATGGATTTTTACAGGCGGTAAAGCCAGCTCTTCCGCCAACTGGGTATTTTTGATCGCCTTCGCTTCGTCCAGGGTTTTACCCTTAACCCACTCGGTCAACAGTGAACTCGATGCAATCGCACTGCCGCAGCCATAAGTTTTAAATACGGCGTCTTCAATCACGCCGGCATCATTAACTTTAATCTGTAGGCGCATAACGTCGCCACAGGCTGGTGCACCTACCATACCGGTACCAATGTCTGATTCATTCTGATCAAACTTACCTACATTTCTTGGATTCTCATAGTGATCCAGAACTTTTTCACCGTATGCCATCTTGTCTTACCTCTGTGATTTTATCTGCTGCTTCAACTGTTTCCACAAAACCCTGATCAAAGATCAGTGAGCTGCCCATTCAATGCTTGATATATCAACGCCGTCTTTATACATATCCCAAAGCGGCGATAAATCTCTTAACTTTTCTACCGCTGTACGCACATGGGCGACGGTGGTATCAATATCCTGGTTGGTGGTGTAGCGCCCCATGCTAAAACGAATTGAACTGTGTGCCAGCTCGTCATTGCGACCCAGCGCTCTTAATACATAACTGGGCTCAAGACTGGCTGAAGTACAGGCACTGCCGCTGGAGATGGCCAGATCTTTCAGCGCCATCAGCAGGCTCTCCCCTTCCACGTAATTAAAACTGATGTTGAGGTTGCCCGCGACGCGTTGCTTGATGTCACCATTAATATAAACCTCTTCCATATCCTTGAGACCGTCCCAGAGACGGTTTCTTAAGGTTATCAGACGTTCGTTCTCTGTCGCCATTTCTTCATTGGCGATGCGGAAAGCCTCACCCATGCCGACAATTTGATGCGTCGCCAGCGTACCCGAACGCATGCCGCGTTCGTGACCACCACCGTGCATCTGTGCTTCCAGACGCACCCGTGGTTTTCTCTGCACGTACAGGGCGCCCATGCCTTTGGGGCCGTAAATCTTATGGGCTGAAAAGCTCATCAGGTCGACCGGCAGACTTTCCAGATTCATGGGAATTTTTCCGGCGCTTTGCGCGGCATCCACATGAAAGATAATCTTACGTTCACGACAGGCATTACCAATCGCTTCGATATCCTGAATCACACCAATCTCATTATTGACATGCATAATGGAAACCAGTGTAGTGTCGTCACGCATCGCCGCTTTGAGTTTTTCCAGATCAACCAGACCGTTTGCTTCAGGATCAAGATAGGTGACTTCAAAACCTTCCCGCTCCAGCTGACGGCAGCTATCGAGTACCGCTTTGTGCTCGGTTTTGCAGGTAATGATGTGCTGACCGCGTTTTTTGTTGAAATGCGCCGAGCCCTTGATCGCCAAATTATCCGATTCTGTTGCCCCGGAAGTAAAGATGATTTCGCGTGCGTCAGCACCGACCAGATCAGCAATATGTTGTCGCGCCTGCTCCACTGCTTTCTCTGCGGTCCAGCCATAGGCATGGCTGCGTGAAGCGGGATTACCAAAGACGCCCTCAGGGCCCATATATTTAATCATTTCGGTTACAACGCGCTCATCAATCGGCGTTGTGGCACTATAGTCTAAATAAATTGGCTTATTTGTTTTATCGTTCACAATTCAACTCTTCTGTTACGTTAGTTTTGCTGCTTTAATTCAGTCATGTCCGGCGGCGTATTTGTTACAAATTTGCCGACATCATGACTGCCGAATTCTGTATTCCTATAATCTGCTGCACGGCTTCTACAAAAAGATCAATTTCAGCCATGGTATTGCTTCTACCCAGGCTGACGCGTATCGCGCTGGTGGCCAGCTCATCGGGCACTGCCATGGCTTTCAACACATGGCTGGGCTCGCTCTTGCCACTGGTGCAGGCCGAGCCGCTGGAGACGGCAAAGCCGCGACGGTCCAGCTCCATCAACAGTGTTTCACCGTCAAAACCCTGCACACCAAATTGCAGCGTGTTGGGCAGACGTTGCACCTGCTGCGCAAAAACCGTCACCACACCAAACTGCATCAATCTCTTTTCCAGCTGATCACGTAAAACTCTGACGTGATCGGCACGTTGCACTATTTCCTGCCTGGCAAGCTCGGCGGCCATGCCAAAACCAACGATGGCGGGCACATTTTCGGTGCCTGCGCGCAAGCCGTTTTCCTGCGAACCGCCCTGCAATATCGAGTGCATGGGTAACTGCCTGTCGACAATCAATGCCCCTGCACCCATTGGCCCGTAAAGCTTGTGCGCCGACAGGGTCATGGCGTGTACGCCGGCCTGTCTGAAACTAAACTCCATTTTACCGGCAACCTGTGCAGCATCGGTATGAAACCATACACCCCGTGACCGCGCCTCTTTTGCCAGCTTTTCAATGTCCTGTAGCGCACCGGTTTCGTTGTTTGCGGCCATCACCGAAACCAGTGCAGTGTCATCTTTGATTGCATGTATCAGCGCTTCGGGGGTGACCTGACCCTGCGGATTCACCGCAATCGAATCGACTGCACAGCCCTCATCAACGACTACGGCCGCCGGTTGCAGTAGCGAGCTATGTTCAATCTCGCTGACGGCGATACGCTGTACAGCGCTATCTTTACACAGCCCCTTAAGCATCAGATTATTTGCCTCCGTGCCGCCACTGGTAAATACCACCTGTGAAGCCTGCGCGTCCATCAGTGCTGCAATCTGTTCGCGGGCCTGATCAATAGCATGTCGCTGCAATCGCCCGAAGCGATGCAAACTTGACGGGTTACCTGTTGTTCCCCCCATATAAGGGAGCATCGCCTCAAGCACCTTTTCGTGCAGTGGCGTGGTGGCATTGTGATCTAAATAAATCGCCATGCTTTTTGCCTTTATAGCCCCTAGCGTCTATGCGACTGCGTCGGCACAGGCTGTATCCTGTCGACTGGAAACTTCGCGCACCTTTTTGTTGCGCATCATCTCGCCCAGGGTTATGCCGTCCAGAAAATCCTTGATCTCACCGCTCAAGTCCTGCCAAAGATCGTGGGTCAGACAACGATGTTCGCTCTGGCAGCTTTCGCTATCACAGCCCACCGTTCCCACATTCTCATCCACCGCCATAATAACGGTGGAGACGCTCACCTCATCCGCACTCAGTCTCAGCGCATATCCGCCACCCGGTCCACGGGTACTGACCACAACGTCACTGCGTCGCAGTTTTGAAAATAGTTGCTCTAAATAGGACAGGGAAATACCCTGTCGCTCTGAAATAGCGGCCAGTGAAACCGGGCCCTCATCCTGATGAAATGCGAGATCTAATATTGCTGTGACCGCATACCGGCCTTTTGTTGTCAGTCTCATTACCTGCTACTCATTGCTGTGTTGCAGGCAATTCTACTTAATCCCGAGTAAATTAGTCAAGTATTATTTCCGACTAAATTAGTCAACTATTATTCCGGGCCATTATGACGGGCTATTCGCCCTCTATCTTTTGCGCTTCTTTGCTCTCATTGGCCGATGAAATATTGCAGGGACCCAGATCCGGGAGGTTGCTGATGTCGATTTCAGTACCCAGCTGCTTGAGCGCGGCGCACATGGTTTCCATTTTTTCGTCCATGGCATGGATATGATCCAGCATCCGGTTAATCGCGCTAGCCACCGGATCGGGCGCTTCCCGGGTTGCGCCATAGGCATCAAAACCCATTTTTTCGGCTATGGCCTCGCGTTTTTGCTGACTTTCAGCCTCTTTCGACTTATCGTGCCGCACCAGACGCCCCGGAACCCCGACCACGGTTCCGTTTTCAGGCACATCATGGGTAATCACCGCATTGGAGCCAATGCGCGCGCCCGCGCTGACTGTAATCGGTCCCAGCACCTTGGCACCGGCACCCACCACCACATTATTCATCAGTGTGGGGTGGCGTTTGCCCTTATCCCAGCTGGTGCCGCCCAGCGTCACGCCGTGATAGAGCGTGCAGTCATCGCCTATTTCGGCGGTCTCGCCGATCACCACGCCCATGCCGTGATCGATAAAGAAGCGACGGCCAATGGTTGCACCGGGATGAATCTCGATGCCTGTGAGCCAGCGCATTATGTGTGCAGAAAATCGCGCCAGCCACTTCAGCCCGATGTTCCACAGCCGGTGGTTGAGTCGATGCATGATTATGGCGTGCAATCCCGGATAAGCGGTCAGCACTTCAAGGGTGTGACGTGCCGCAGGGTCGCGCTCAAAAACGCAGCGAATATCTTCTCGAATACTGATAATCCTCACCCCTTTGTAAATTCATGCGAGCTTAAAATAACGTAATTTCAGCCCTGTATTTTTTCGCGCATATTATGACATGCTCACAGAGATGTTATAGCCTGAAAATTTACGGATATTCAGTACGCCGCAATCAAAGATCAAATATTGCCCCTTGATTCCCAGCAGAACCCCTGCAATTTGCTCCTGTTTGTCGAAATTGAGCGACTTGAGCTTGAGCGGGTAATCCTCTACCGGATACCGGATTTCAACCTGCGGCGTATCCGGCAGAAACTGGATCGACGCCTCGCCAAACTGCTGTTTCAGCGCCTCGATCACCGGCGCTGATTCCCGCACCAGCCGGTCGCGCACCTCGCTCAGATCAATCGGCTCGGGCTCGCCCTTGAGCATCTTTCGCCAGTCGGTGCGATCGGAAACATGCTTTTTCAGCTCCACTTCGAGCAGCCCGGACTGCAACCGCGTCTGCACTTTGAAGATGGGCAGAGCCTGCCCCGCACCCTGATCAATCCAGCGAGTAGGGATCTGCGTACCGCGCGTAATCCCCACTTTCACGCCGGATGAATTGGCCAGATAGACATAGTGCGCCTGCATGCAGTGCGCCAGCCCCCACTCAGGCTGGCGACAGGTCCCGGCCTCGTAGTGGCAGGTTTCCGGCTTCATAATGCACAGGTCACACTCCGCCAGATCCCTGAAACAGGGATAGCAATGACCCTGGGCAAAACTTTTTTTGGTTTTGCGCCCGCAGGCGACGCAGTGGATTTCTGCATGGTATTGCAGCACTACGTTCTTACCGATCAGCGCATTCATGGCGAGCAGCTCATCGCCTACCGGCAAATGATAGCTAACCGGCGAGGACATATCGACCTGCATTTTTCTGATATTACCTTTCACACAAACACCCCGGTTATTGTTTATCCTGTATAAATTTGGTTATTCTGCACATCGCCCGCCTCAACTCATCCAGAGAACGGGTATAAGCAAAACGCACATGAACAGCGGCCCGGTGGCTGCCAAAATCGATGCCCGGCGTTACTGCGACCCCCTCTTTTTCGAGCAGCTGCCTGGTCCAGCTAAATGAGTCCTGCGTAATCTCGCTGCAATCGGCGTAAATATAAAACGCCCCCTGAGGCTGTAGCGAGATTTTAAAACCCATCTCGGGCAAGGCCGACAGCATGTAGTCACGGCGCTTTCTGAACATATCCACCCGGCGTTGCAGAATTGCTTCCGCCTCAGGCTCAAACGCCGCCAGCGCCGCATACTGGGATAGTGTCGATGCCGCCAGAAAAACATTTTGCGCCACGCGATCAACCTCATCGACATAGCGCTCGGGCACCACCATCCAGCCCAGTCGCCAGCCTGTCATGCCGAAATATTTTGAAAAACTGTTCACCACAAACACCTCTTCAGACAGAGACAGGGCGGTATATTCCTCTACATCGTAAACCAGACCCTGATAGATCTCATCGACGATCAGATGGCCGTTTACTTTACTAACCGCTGCAAGCAGCTCGCGCATCGCGTCGCGCTCGATAAGGGTACCGGTAGGATTGGAGGGACTCGCCACCATCGCCGCGCGGGTGTTCGCCAGCCAGTATTTATGGATATGGCCGGCATTAAGCTGATACTGAGTGCCTGCGCTGACCGGCACATCAACGCTACTGATGCCCAGAATTTTGGCAATATTTCGATTACAGGGATAGCCGGGATCACTCAGCAAAATGCTCTCACCGGGGTCAGTCAGCACCGACAGCGCCAGCTGCAAAGCCCCGGATGCTCCGGGTGTAACCACGATACGGCGCGGGTCGATGGCCAGGGCAAACTTACGCTGATAGTGGTCGGCAATGGCCTGGCGCAGTTCGGGCAGTCCGGTGGCGGCGGTGTAGTGTGTTTTTAGCTGACGAAGCGCCTGGATACCGGCATCGACAATGGGCCGGGCCGTGGCGAAGTCCGGCTCACCCACTTCAAGATGAAGGATAGAATGCCCTTCAGCTTCCAGCTGCTTAGCCCTGGCCAGTAAGTCCATGACATAAAAGGGAGGAATTGTCTGTGCTCGGCTCACTTGCCACCGTTGTTAAAGCTATTATTAATGCGCTGATTTTATTCAGAAACCCGGTTAACAGGCGTCCACCTGATACAAGCTGTGCATATTACAGCAGTTTGGATATTCGGTCTGCGTTGAAATTAGACCTGACCTGAGTGCTATACTTGTTAACTTGATGTTTGAACTCGTCACCATCTAATTCGATAGATAACTATGCGTAAAAATACCTGCCTGTCCTTTCTATTTTTGTCCCTGCTGCAACCTTCACTGGCTCAGGCGCTGCCTGAAGTGGCGCTGGTGCCGGGCGGTATCGCCCTGCTCTCGCTACCGGATTATCAGGCCCAGACCGTGGTCACTTTTAATGGTGAACCGGTGGCGGTGTTCCCCCATGAAGATTCCTGGATTGCGCTGGCGGGTATACCCCTGAACGCCCAGGCCGGCGACCATCATTTCTCAGTCAAACACCATACCGGTGTCACACTTAACACCCGGGTAAAAGTGACTGAAAAAAAATATGCCGAGCAGCACCTCACTATCAAGAACAAGCGCAAGGTCAACCCCAACCAGGCGGACATGGACAGGATCAGCCGGGAACGTGTTCGCAAGCTAAAAGCCAAAACATTAAGAACCGATACCATCCCGAAAGTTGATTTCATCTGGCCCACCGAAGGCCGCATCAGCAGCATCTTCGGACTGCGGCGCTTCTTCAACGAACAGGCGCGCAGCCCCCATAATGGTCTGGACATTGCCGCCGCTACCGGCACGCCGGTTAAAGCCGTCGCCGACGGCACGGTTATCGATGCCGGCGATTTCTTTTTCAGCGGCAACATGATTTATCTGGATCACGGTCAGGGCATCATCAGCCTCTACGCACATCTCGATCGCATCGACGTGAAGCCCGGTGACACCGTCAAGCAGGGTGAGATGATAGGCACTGTCGGAGAAACCGGTCGCGTCACCGGCGCTCATCTCCACTTCGCCATATTCGCCAACAAAACCCTGATCGACCCTGTTTACATGCTGCCAAAACAACAACCTCAGGCTGCAATTATCGATTAGCGATATAAACTTTATAACCCGATTTGGCCTAAAGTGCTTGCACTCAGCTCAAAATTAACGATAATTACGACGCTTTCAGCACAATCCCTGTAATACACAAATCGGTCAAAACATGGCAAAAGAAGACGCTATACAAATGGAAGGAACAGTTCTTGAAACCCTTCCCAACACAATGTTCCGCATTGAACTCGAAAACGGCCACGTTATCATTGCACACATCTCCGGAAAAATGCGCAAGCATTATATAAGAATCATGACCGGTGATAAGGTTACTGTTGAGCTTACTCCCTATGACCTTGGTAAGGGCCGCATCGTATACCGCGCCAAATAGCCACCCGGGAAACACGAACAATTAAAAAGAGCCTGTCAGCAATGACAGGCTCTTTTTTGTTTTCTGTAATGGTCTGAACAAAAAGAATAACAAATCTAAGTTATTGCCCTGTTCAGAATAACCGCTGCAATCAAACCTCTTCTGCTTCAGGCTCCGACACCGACTTTGTATTGATATCCAGCTCACCATCAACCACTGTCACTTTGACGCTGCCGCCATGCGACAGCTCACCAAACAACAGCGCATTCGCCAGCGGCTTCTTGAGGTGTTCCTGAATAACGCGAGCCATGGGTCGCGCGCCCATTTTCGGATCGTAACCTTTTTCACCCAGCCACTGCCTGGCTTCAGCATCAACATGCAGAGCCACTTTTTTGGCATCCAGCTGCGTCTCAAGCTCAACCAGAAACTTGTCAACCACATGCGACAGGGTTGCCTTATCCAGTGCATTGAACTGCACTATTGCATCCAGACGGTTTCTGAACTCGGGGGTAAAAATTCGCTTGAGTTCTTCCGCGCCATCGAGCTCGTTCTTCTGCTCGGTGAAGCCCATGGTAGAACGTGACATGACCTGCGCCCCGGCGTTAGAAGTCATGATCAAAATCACGTTTCTAAAGTCGGTTTTACGCCCACTGCTGTCAGTCAGCGTGCCATGATCCATTACCTGCAACAAAATATTAAACACTTCAGGATGCGCTTTTTCAATTTCGTCCAGCAAGAGTACCGAATGTGGTTGCCTGTTAATGGCCTCGGTTAACAGTCCGCCATCATCAAAACCGACATAGCCTGGAGGCGCGCCCAGCAAGCGGGAAACGCTATGCCGCTCCATGTATTCGGACATATCAAAACGCACCAGCTCGACACCCATGTTGGTTGCCAGCTGCTTGCACACTTCGGTTTTGCCTACGCCGGTAGGACCGGTAAACAGGAATGAACCAATCGGTTTTTCAGGATTGCCCAGACCGGAACGGGACATGCGGATGGCGGTGGTCAGTGTTTCAATCGCATCACCCTGACCAAACACTACCAGATTCAGGTCGCGATCGAGATTTTTCAGCACCTCGGTATCCGAGGTGGATACCGTTTTAGGCGGAATGCGTGCAATCTTTGCGACAATGCTTTCAATATCATTAACGTTAATCGAGGCCTTGCTCGACTTGCCGTATAACTGACGGTGTGCGCCGGCTTCATCTATAACATCAATGGCCTTGTCCGGTAAAAAACGATCCGTAATGTAGCGCTCTGACAGTTCGGCCGCAGCACGCAATGAATTAACGCTGTATTTCACATCGTGATACTCTTCGAAGCGTGTTTTCAGCCCCTTTAAAATATCCACGGTTTCTTCGATACTGGGTTCGGACAAATCGATTTTCTGGAATCGACGCGCTAAGGCATGATCCTTCTCAAACACGCTACGGAATTCGGCATAGGTGGTGGAGCCGATACACTTGAGCTCGCCTGAGGCCAGCATTGGCTTGATCAGATTCGAGGCGTCCATGACGCCACCGGAAGCAGAACCCGCACCAATGATAGTGTGAATTTCGTCAATAAATAGAACTGAGCCTTCACGCTGCTTGAGCTGTTTCAACACCCCTTTCAGGCGCTTTTCAAAATCACCGCGATATTTAGTACCCGCTACCAGCGATCCCAAATCCAGTGAATAGATGATGCAATCAGCTAATATTTCCGGCACCTCTTTGTCCACAATTTTTTTCGCCAGGCCTTCGGCCAGGGCGGTTTTACCCACACCCGCTTCACCCACCAGTAATGGGTTATTTTTTCTACGCCGACATAGCGTTTGAATAGTGCGCTCGATTTCCTGATCACGACCAATCAGCGGATCAATATGACCCTGCATGGCGCGCTTGTTCAGATTGGTGGTAAAGCTCTCCAGCGGCTGCTGGTCGGCATCGGCGGACTGCTCATCCTGGACGATACCATCCAGATCTTCCTCGTCCTGAACCTTGGCAATACCGTGTGAGATATAGTTAACAATATCCAGACGGTTGATACTCTGTAATCCCAGCAGATAAACAGCCTGTGATTCCTGTTCGCCAAACATGGCTACCAATACATTTGCACCCACCACTTCTTTTTTGCCTGATGACTGGACGTGGAAAACAGCACGTTGCAAAACGCGTTGAAAACCCAGGGTTGGCTGTACTTCACCATCCACAACGTCACCAAAAACAGGGGTGTGTTTTTCCAGGTATTCGCGTAATTCACTGGCCAGCAAATCAAGGTCAGCACCGCAGGCATGCAGCACCGCATTAGCGCTGCCGTTGTCTAACAGCGCCAACAATAAATGTTCGACAGTTATGTATTCGTGTCGTTTATCGCGCGCTTCATTGAATGCCTGATTCAACGACGTTTCAAGCTCTTTACTCAACATAACGTTACCTCTTTAACAATGTACAAATACTAATAGTCGTATGAGCTTTTAAACTTCCTCCATGGCGCACATTAACGGGTGTTGATTTACTCTTGCATATTCATTCACCTGTTCAACCTTGGTCTCGGCAATTTCATAACTGAAAATACCGCAGATCCCTTTTCCTTTGGTATGTACTGCCATCATAACTCGAGTTGCTTTATCAGAATCCATACCAAAAAACATATTTAAGACCAGAACCACAAATTCCATAGGAGTAAAGTCATCATTAATCAGTACAACCTTGTACTGTTTAGGTTCTTTAAGCTCCGGCTTATCTTCGTCAACCGCGAGGCTGTCATCAAAATCGAAATCGTTCTGTTGATTACTCATCGTCCTCTTCTAATGCTCTCTTTAAGTGTAGAGCATGATGTGTTTTTTATAAGAAATTATCTTCATCCGGGCATTTTTTTGCTGACCCACCTTCCAGATTTGCTTGCTCAACAGGCATAATGCTAGCAGCAAAGTCAGAATTTCCAACCCTATCTACTGCATTGACAAAAACCGGGTATTTATAAAGACCACCGAGCTTACATCAGAAACCGCTAATATAGTAGTATATCCCTGATTTTTCACTTACTCGATAGTGGCGAAATCCAACAGGGTGGCTTTCAGCTCATGGTTCAACTTCTTTTCCACTGAGGCAATCATACGCTGATTTAGTTCCGCCTGATTTGAGGCCGAAACCTTGAGTGGCCAGGTTTTATTGCCCAGCACCTGCCCCTCAGCAGAGCTCAGCCTCAGCGTCAGGGTTCCGCGCAGCCAGTGCCAGCCCTGGCTCACCATGGGTGATTGCACCACCAGACCCGCTGACAGCCCATAGCCATTTTCAGTGCCGGTCGATTCAGGAAAGCCGGATTTTGACATCGCCCCTCTCAGCACCTTGTCCAGGCCGCCAACCCCATCGTGCAATATTTCAGGCTTCATGTTCAGCGCCGACAGGCTCGCTTCCAGATGCGCTCTCAGCTCAGCCCGGTTCCATTTCGACTCGACACCCTGACCACTGAGATCAATCACCTTGAGGGTTTTTTGCAATGCATCGCGCTGATCCTGCGACACCAGTACCCGCTGATAAACCGCCACTTTCTGCAAAAGATTTTTCTTTGTTTCCACCGAGCTCAGCTCAAAGCCGGCCTGCTCGTCAAGGCGCCCGATTTCCCCGCGGATATTACTGCCGGCCTGATGTCGGTCCAGCACAGCCAGCGCATAATGGCTCAGATCCGGCGACTGCCACTGTTGTGCGATGCGTGCGCCATCAATAATCTTGCTGGTCTGTATATTAATGCTCTGTGCCAGGCTTTGGGATTTACTGACCGACTCCGCACCGTTCTGCCTGACCACCTGAACATTCTGGCGCGTGGTGGAGGATTCACGAATATGCAGCTCAAAAACTTTGCTGAGATTGCCAAGCGCACGGTCTTTAGCCTGTTCTGCATTCGAGGCCGAACCACTGGCAACCACATACTGGACATTGGGATAACTCGGCGACTCGCCATTAATCCAGTCAGGCTGACCGGCATTGAGCACCGGCGCCGACTGCATGCAACCGCTCAAAATCAGGCAAGGTAATAAAAATCGTATGTTTAAATATCGGCTGTCACAATTAAATCGCATCACTTATTCCTGTTATTTATCGGCCACTATATTCGAGGCCATATTCGGTGCCACCCAGTGCTCGCTGAGAAAAACACTTTTGCCCGATTTTATCTGTACCTTTTTTTCTATGGTATCGACCAGCGTACCCGAAGCATTATAAATTTCGACATTGATTTTGTTCATGCCTACAGGCAGCCTGAGCCTGGTCAGCTGAATGGTCTGCGGTAAGGTTGTCCAGCTTCGGGTATCGGCCTGCTCGGTAACCATGTTGGCGACAGTCGCCAGAAACCCCATCATTGCACCGCCGCGTTTTTCCACCTCTTTCTGCGACTTGTGCTTGACCACCGCCCGGGCGATAGCACGAGTCATGATCAGGGGCATATCATCATCGAGCGCGGCTCTGGCCAGAGCGTCGATATTTTCGACCGTTTCGAGACCGGCCGACATCTTTCGGTCGGTCGTCAAACGTACAGAATAGGGTTGTTTTGAGGACAGATATTGCGGCACGGAAACCTTCACCGTGTCCACGATTTCACCACCGGTACTGGTCACAATCGAAGCTGCACTTCGAATGGGTGCCAGGCCGCTATTGACGACGACAACCAGCTCCCCATAACCTTCAGGTATCGATTCCGGTTTAAAATTTTCGAGCTTGAATTCTTTTTGCAGAAGCTTCAGCTCGTTCTCTAAACCCTGTTCGGTGAGAAGGCGTAACAAGTCTTTTTTCAAGGTTGCCGGAATACCCAGACCCTGTTTGCCCCCGGTTAATTTATAAGCCTCTTTCGCCTTTCGGTAGGAGACCAGCGCCTGATCTTTTTCACCCAGTGCTTCGTAAATCATGCCGGAAAGGTAACGCACAAAAGGATCTTCCTCAGGCTGTTCACCCCATTCCTGCATTTTTATATCGGCCTGAAGCATTTCAACACGCGCCGAATCAAAATCTTCCAACTGGATATAATTCATCGCCATGTAAGCATGCAGCAACACCTGCTCATAACGATCACCCGCATAACCACGCATGGTGTCATTAACGATGAGGGCACCTGCCTGCTCGCTAACACTCACCCCATAAAGCGCCTTAATCTGCAGTTTGGCAATCTCAAAAAAACGATTGCTCTGCTCATAATCACCGGTCATGCGCCGTAACATGCCTTTGTTCAAACTCGCCAGCACATCCTCGTGTGCCAAATCCTGTTGCTCGGCGATTGCCAGTGCATGGCCAACCCGGCCTGCGGTCAGTGCACCGTGTATTGACTCGTTCTTCGTGCCCAAACCTACACAACCTGTTAATGACATCGATAACAGAACAGAAACACACGACAATATAGTGGCTCGATTAAGACCGCTATAGATATCCATTAAACCAACTCCTTGAATAAAACCTTAAAATCAACTACCCATTAAGGCTTATCCGACATTGTTGTTATTTTTAAAGTCGCAAACCGCTTTGCGCGATTGATTTTTTGATTTTCTGCTGGCCGACCCAGACCAGCTGGTTGCTCGACAGGTCGATGAGCGTTAAATCAACCTGATAAAAACGAGTCTGTTCGCCCTTAATTGCATCGACGATAGAATTGATGGTGCCCTTCAACATAAAATCGGCACCGGTCTCATTACCCATGGCCTTTCTGGTCTCTTCCGAAGCGTTCAGGTCCTGATCTTTACGTTCACCCCGAATTTCACCCCGTTCTTCGCTGGAGGCGACGAAACTGACTTCGCCGGAATTAATCAGCGCACGACGGATATCCGAAACGAATGTCTGGGTATTAATGTGATCGTGCGACAGATTGCGCACCTTGCCGACAATCACCGTGGGAATACGGCCATGACTGGCATTGAATTTACTCAACCAGCGTTGCGACAGTACATCCTGAATCATTTCCTGAGAGACTTTTCTCGAATCGGTATCATTCCAGTTGCCGCTCAAATCAATCACGGTGTTGGGATCTTCGCGCGTAATAGTCGGCTTACACGCGGCCATGCCCGCCGCCAATCCCAGCACCACCAGCACACTCATAAATTTACGATATTTACTGCAATACATAACTTTCTCCTTTTCAAATATTTTTAAAACAACAAAATTAATGCGGCGTTTATAGCATTTAACATGAAAAAAATCATAAAAAAACCATCAACCACAGTATTAACAGCCCTTCAATAGTTGCGCGACCATGACGCAACGGGTATCTTCATAGCATGAAAACCATCGACACTTTATTACACGCCCGCTGGATTATCCCGATCGAAGGCGAGCGCCATTGCCTGCCTGATCACAGTCTGGCGATTCACGAGGGCCATATCCTCGACCTTCTGCCGACTGACAAGGCGCGCGAAATCTATCAGGCCGAAACCGAGATCGATTACGCGCAACATGCACTGATGCCCGGTTTGATAAACGCGCACACCCATGCAGGGATGAATCTGTTTCGCGGACTGGCTGACGATCTGCCCCTGATGGACTGGCTAAACCATCACATCTGGCCCGCCGAAAAGCAGTGGGTCAACGAGGAGTTTGTACAGCTGGGCACCGAGCTGGCCTGCGCCGAAATGCTGCGCGGCGGCACCACCTGTTTCAACGACATGTACTATTTCCCCGATATCACGGCACGCGTCGCCAGTAAAATTGGCATGCGCACCAGCATCGGTTTGATTGTGCTTGACTTCCCCACCATCTGGGCGCGCGATGCGGATGAATACATCGACAAGGGACTGATCGTGCATGACGAATATCGCAGCAACGCGCTGATCAGCACCACTTTTGCACCGCATGCGCCCTACACCATTTCTGACGAGCCACTGCAAAAAATACGCATGCTGGCCGATGAGCTGGACATGCCCATCCACATGCACATTCATGAAACCGCCCAGGAGGTGGAGGAAGCGGTGGCCACGCTGGGGGAGCGCCCCCTGCAAAGGCTGGATGATCTCGGCCTGGTCTCCCCCAATCTGGTCGCCGTACACATGACCCAGCTGCTGACCGAAGAGATCGAACTGCTGGCGGCGGCGAACAGCCACATCGTGCACTGCCCCAAGTCCAACCTGAAACTGGCCAGCGGTTTCTGCCCGGTCAAACAGCTGCTGGATGCGGGTATTAATGTCGCACTGGGCACCGACAGCGCCTCCAGCAACAACAGCCTCGACATGTTTGATGAAATGAAAACCGCCGCGCTCCTGGCCAAGGGTGTTTCAGGCGACGCCACCACCCTGCCCGCCCATCAGGCCCTGACCATGGCTACCCTGAACGGGGCCAGAGCGCTGGGCATTGATGACAGGACCGGCTCACTCGTGCCCGGCAAATACGCCGATGTTATCGCGGTCGATTTTTCCAGCATCGAGAACACGCCGGTGTACGACCCGATTTCGCATCTGGTGTATTGCTGTAGCCGCGAACAGGTGACTGATGTCTGGATAGCTGGCAGGCATATTATGAAAAACCGCAGCCTTACCACACTGGATATCGAACGCATCAAGCAAGCCACGAATGCATTTAGCGACCAATTGATTCTCTAACCCGCACGCATTGTTCCCCCTCAGACATCACTTTGGTCTAAAATAAGCCCTTATGAATACAGCCCATAACAACGACAATGTAGACCCCGCCGAAATCCGGAAATTCGAAGCCCTGGCGAGCCGCTGGTGGGACAAAAGCGGTGAGTTCAAGGCGCTGCACGAGATGAATCCGATTCGCCTCAACTTCATCAACACCCACAGCCCGCTGTCGGGCAAGAACGTGCTGGATGTCGGCTGCGGTGGCGGCATTCTCACCGAAAGCCTGGCCCGAAGCGGTGCCACCACCACCGGCATCGACATGGGCAAGGCACCGCTGGCAGTTGCGCGATTGCACGCCATGGAAGAGGCGCTCGAGATCGAGTACAAGCAAATCACCGCCGAAGCGCACGCCCTGAAACACCCGGCCGGCTACGACGTTGTCAGCTGCATGGAAATGCTCGAACATGTTCCCGATCCGGCCTCCATCATCAACGCCTGCGTCCAGCTGGTCAAACCCGGGGGTTCGGTGTACTTCTCCACCATCAACCGCAACGCCAAATCCTACCTGTTCGCCATCCTCGGCGCCGAATATGTCGCCCGAATGCTACCCAAAGGCACGCATGACTACAGCAAATTCATCCGTCCCTCGGAGCTGGATATCTGGGCCCGTCAGGCCGGACTGGAGCTGGCCGGCATCGAAGGCGTCACCTTCAATCCGCTGACCAACATGTTCCGCAGCAGCCGGAATGTGGACGTCAACTACATGGTGCACTACCGACGCCCCGCCAGCTGAATCGCTACATGATCAAGACCGTACTTTTCGACCTCGACGGCACCCTCGTCGATACCGCCCCGGATATGGCCGCCGCACTGGATCAGCTCTGCCGCGAACAGGATCAAATATTGCTCCCCTTCGAGCGGGTGCGCCCGGTGGTTTCCGATGGCAGCGTGGCGCTGGTCGAACTGGCTTTTGGTAATGAACTGGAAGAAGAGTATCTGACCTACCTGAAACAGCGCTATCTCGACATCTATGCCGGCAAGATCGCCGTGCATTCCAAACTGTTCGACGGCACCCGCAGCGTGCTCGACCACCTCAGCCGGGAGGGCATGAACTGGGGCGTAGTCACCAACAAACCCGCCTGGCTGACCGAACCTTTGATGGAAGCGCTCGGACTGAAACAGCTCGCCGCCTGCATCGTCAGCGGCGACACCACCGCACATAGCAAACCCCATCCCGCTCCCATGTTCCACGCCTGCAAACTGGCGGGCAGCACGGCGGCAGAGTGCCTCTACGTCGGCGATGCCCGGCGCGACATCGAAGCCGGCAACAACGCCGGCATGAAAACCCTGATCGCCCTCTACGGCTATATCGGCGAAGACGAAGACCCCCGCGACTGGAAAGCCGGCCACGCCATCAACAAACCCGAAGAGATTCTGCAATACCTCACTGCTTCGTAGTCAGATGTAGGTGCGAATTCATTCGCACACGCCATATCCAGCATTTTGTACGAATGAATTCGCACCTACCTCATCTACAAACTGCATTTTTTGCTCAAGCCGTGGCGCAAAATCTGTATAATTCAAAAAAAATATTCCCGGATCAAACATGCAATTTATAGAAACACGCGGCAACGATGGCCAACACCCCGAAAACGTCAGCTTCTCTCAGGCGATACTCTCACCGATCTCCTCTTTCGGCGGTATTTATTCACCGGTCTCACTGCCCGCGCTGGGCGAAGACTTCTTGAACCAACACCTCGCCTCCAGCTACAAAACCCTGGCGCGCGGCGTGCTTGATGCCTTTGAAATCGACATCGATTCGGCGACCATCAATCAGGCACTTGCGCTTTATGATGTGTTTGATGATCCGACCAACCCTGTGCCGGTCGTGAAGGTGTACGAGGATCTTTATGTCAGCGAGCTTTACCACGGCCCCACTCGCGCCTTCAAGGACATGGCGTTGCAACCCTTCGGCGTCGTGCTGTCATCCATCGCGCAGCAACGCAATGAAAACTACCTGATTCTGGCCGCCACCTCCGGCGACACCGGCCCGGCGGCACTGGAAACTTTCAAGAACAAGGCCAACGTGCGCGTCGCCTGCATGTACCCGGTGGGCGGCACCTCCGACGTGCAGCGTTTACAGATGGTCACCGAAGATGCTGACAACCTGAAAGTGATCGGCGTCAAAGGCGATTTCGATGACACTCAGAACGCCCTTAAACGTCTACTGGCATCTGCGAGTTTCAACCAGAAACTGAAAGAGAAGCACATCTTCCTGTCGGCGGCCAACTCGGTTAATTTTGGCCGCATCATCTTCCAGACCATTTACCACATCCACTCCTACCTCGAACTGGTGCGTCAGAAAGCCATCGACCTGGGCGAGAAAGTTTATCTGAACGTCCCCAGCGGCAACTTCGGCAACGCGCTCGGCGGTTACTACGCCATGCAAATGGGGTTGCCTGTCGAAAAAATCCTGATCGCCTCCAACAAAAACAACATCCTGACGCAGCTGATCAAAACCGGCGCCTACGATCTAAGAACCCAGGCCGTGGTACCCACTACCTCGCCCGCCATGGACATCCTGAAATCCTCCAACATCGAACGCATCCTTTTCGACCTGTTCGGCGCTGCCCGCACCAAAGAGCTGATGCAGCAACTGGATAACGAAAAATATTACCAGTTAAACGCCGACGAACTCAAAACAATCCAGACTATCTTCGCCGCCGATTTCTGCGAAGACGCCGAAGGCAAAGCCTATATCAGGAAAGTCTTTGAGCAGGGCTACCTCATGGACCCGCACACCGCCACCTGTTTCAAAACCTACGAAACCTGTAGAGAAAAGAATCTAAAAACCATCGTCTACTCCACCGCCGAATGGACCAAATTCTCACCGGTGATCGCCAACGCCCTCACCGGCGAAGTCGATGCCCACGATATCGACGCGCTGAAATCGGTCGCCGAAAAAGCCAACATAAAAATCCCGGCAATGATCAACGAACTGTTTAATAAGGAGATCACCCAGAAATGCGTGATCGAAAAAGAAGCCATTGAAGCGGAGATACTGACGTTTCTGTGATTGGTTGGTGATAGCGGCTAATTAGCTATCGGCTTGGAGCAGGAATTACAGTGTGTTCGAGAAAACCATGTGTTGACACGGTTTTGCCGCTTGTCTCACTCGCGCAAGCAGGCCGTGGCTAAGGCGCTTTAATTAATCCCAATCCAGCAGCCGATTTTCATCTTAACTAACCGCATCCTTGCTAAAAAATCACAAAGGCAAACAATCCCTGTTTGGGATTTTCTAATCCGGCTTTCCATCACTCGCAGCATCCTCCTTGAAATATTTTCCGTTAGCCGCTAATTCCAGGCGCGTGGTTTTTTAACCCAGACGTTCCATTCTGATTCGAACCACTTCACCCTCTATGGCTGACAGCGCTTCAATTTCCTTGATGGCAATATTCATAGCTTCTTCCCGAACCTGCTGACTGAGCAGCACCAGCTTCACCCGACTCTCCCCTTTTACCGGCTCTTTTTGCAACACGGCTTCCAGGCTGATTTTGTGATCGGCAAAAACTTCTGATACCTCAGCCAGTACGCCGGGTTTGTCTTCGGCGCTCATGCGCAGATAGAAAGAGGTCATCGTCGCTTCAATGGGAAGGATCGGTATATTGCGCATGGCATCGGGCTGGAAACCCAGCAACGGCACTTTCTGCTCGACCGGCACATTCATGCCGCGTACGGTATCGATGATGTCGGCAACAACCGCTGAAGCGGTGGGTTCGGCACCGGCGCCGGCACCGTAATACAAGGTGGGACCGACTGCATCGGCGTAAACCAGCACGGCATTCATCACGCCATCAACATTGGCCAGCAGACGCTTTTCCGGGATCAACGTGGGGTGCACGCGCAGCTCGATGCCTTCATCGGTTTTGAGCGCAATACCCAGATGCTTGATGCGATAGCCCAGTTCGGCGGCATAGTTCACGTCTTCGGTGGTGATCTTGCTGATGCCTTCGGTATAAATTTTATCGAACTGCAAATCGATACCGAAGGCCAGCGAAGCAAGAATGGCCAGCTTGTGCGCGGCGTCAATACCTTCAATATCAAAGGTGGGATCAGCCTCAGCATAACCAAGCCTCTGCGCCTCTTTCAGCACATCATTAAAATCACTACCCTTGTCGCGCATTTCGGTAAGGATGAAGTTACCGGTGCCGTTGATAATACCGGCGACCCACTGAATCTGATTGCCCGCCAGACCTTCGCGCATGGCTTTAATTATTGGGATACCGCCTGCTACAGCCGCTTCGTACGAAACCATCACGCCTTTGGCTGCGGCCGCTTTCATGATCTCGCTGCCGTGGGTGGCAATCAGCGCCTTGTTAGCGGTGACCACATGCTTGCCGTTTTCAATGGCCTTCAGCACCAGCTCCTTGGCCAGCGTGTAACCACCAATCAATTCCACAACAATTTGTACTTCGGGATCATTAACGACTTCGAAAGCATCTTCGGTGAGTTTAACTTTGGCGGGGTCAACAATACTTTGTTTCGCGATATCCAGTCCGGCAATATGAGAAATTTCAAGCCTGCGACCCAGACGCCGCTGAATCTCTTCTGCATTTCTCAATAAAACAGTCGCTGTACCGCCACCTACTGTACCCAAACCTAATAAACCTATTTTTACCGCTTCCAAAATTTTCTCCCGTTATTGAGTCGTGCATCGGCACTATCTCAAGCTATCAATAAGGTGCGCATTCTACTGCATATGCAGGCGCTCGAACAGAACGTATAATGCCTGAACTGCTCTGTAACTCCGGATATTTTATTGTGAAATTTTCTCAGGCCGACCCCACTGAAGGTTATTTCATCACGCGCTACGACGATGAAACCATTCAGGTGAACGGAAAAAATTTTTATACCAGCCTGATCATCTCCAGCCGGCAGCTTAAAACTGACTGGCCACCACGATCACCGCAAATGCTGCGCGCTGAAGACTTCGCTGCCATCACCGAACTGAAGCCGGAGCTGGTGCTGATCGGCACCGGCCAGTCTCTGGTATTTCCGCCGGTTGAAACTTATGCCCAGCTCATCAAACTGGGCGTGGGCGTGGAAATTATGGATACCGGCGCGGCCTGCCGTACTTACAATATTCTGAGCAGCGAGGGCCGGCACGTGGTCTGCGGCTTAATTCTGCACGAAAAAAAACCGGGCAGCCCTTAACAGCTGCCCGGTTTTTTTCTATCAGCTAATCCTCGAACAGTAACTCTTCAGAGAAACCCTGGCTTTCCAGAATTTTACGCAGCTGTTTCAGCGCGTCCATCTGAATCTGGCGCACCCGTTCACGAGTCACGCCCAACTCGCGTCCGACATCTTCCAGTGTGGTGCGTTCATGGTTATTCAAACCAAAACGGCGCACCAGCACTTCGCGCTGTTTCTCTTCGAGCTGGGCCATCCACACGCCCAGGTTGGCCATCACATCTTCGTTCTGGAGCATTTCCGGCGGTGCCTGAACGCGCTCATCAGCCACAATTTCAAGCAGCGGGCGATCATTGTCCTGTCCCATCGGTGCGTCAACCGAAGTCACACGGTCGCGCAGACCCAGCATTTTTTCAACGCCCGCCACCGGCTTGTTGAGCATTTTTGCAATGTCTTCAGCAGTGGGCTCTTTATCCATGGTCTGCTCCAGCTTGCGAGCCGCCCTTAAATAAACGTTTAGTTCTTTGATGACGTGGATGGGTAGACGAATGGTGCGAGTCTGATTCATCAGCGCACGCTCGATAGTCTGACGGATCCACCAGGTGGCGTAAGTTGAAAAACGGAAGCCTTTTTCAGGATCGAATTTTTCAACAGCTCGAATCAAACCCAGATTACCCTCTTCGATCAGATCCAACAGTGCCAGGCCGCGATTCATGTAACGCCGTGAAATTTTGACGACCAGACGCAGATTGCATTCGATCATTTTTTTGCGCGCTTCCATATCGCCCTTCAGAGAGAGACGGGAGTAATAAACCTCTTCCTCAGCGGACAGTAATGGCGAACCTTCAATTTCTCTTAAATACAGACGGGTGGCATCAAGTTCCTTTCGATTTACCTTACCTGCCAGTTCATCAACCGATTTTGCTTCAATGGCTCTTTCACTGGAAGCCTTAGCGCCGTTATCCAAATTGTCATTATTTACTTCATTTCTATTACTATCGTGCACTATTACGCTCATATCACCCAGGCTATCGTGGCTTTCTAAAGTAGCTTCTCTCATTGTTTGTCCCCTTTACAAATACGTCTATTATTTTTCTTTTTCGCATTTTAGTTGCCTGATAGAAACATATACTTAAAGCCCTTTGTTTCCAGCCACTTACGGGCAACTTTTAAAACAGTCCACAAGTTGGTAAATTTTATATCATTAAATATCCTTACAAAGCAAGGATTTGAAGGAATTAATTAAAATTATTTTAATCCCAGGACACCTAACCACATGATGTTGTGCTTAGTGGAGACGTCTTCAACTACGAGGCAGATAGGTCAGAGGGTTGACGGGTTTACCATTTTTGCGAATTTCAAAGTGTAATTTTGGTTTTTCCGCACCGGTTTTTCCCAGTTCCGCTATTTTTTGACCTGCTTTTATGGTCTCACCCTCTTTCACCAGCAGTTTTTTATTATGTGCATAAGCACTTAAATAGGAACGACTGTGTTTGATGATGATCAGATTGCCATAACTGATCAAACCATTACCACTGTAGACCACTCTCCCCGCAGAGGAGGCTCTTACTGCCTGGCCTTCACTGCCTGCAATAACGATGCCTTTGGCGTGGTTCTTATTTTTATTAAAACGTGCAATCACCTTGCCCTCAATCGGCCATCGCCAGCTGACGTTACGATTGCTCTCCACCGGCGACACAACCGGTGTTTTAACCGGTGTTTTAACCGGTGTTTTAACCGGTGTTTTAACCGGTGCTTTAACCGGTGCTTTAACCGGTGCTTTAACGGGGGCTTTCACCTTATCGGGCGCGGTGCCTGTTGCCACGGAGGCGATGGGTGCCGGCATCGGTCTCGCCATCGGTTTGCCGGTCAGGCGTAACACCTGGCCGGGATTGATGACATAGGGCTGCTTCAGTCCATTGATGGCCGCCAGCCTGTTGAGACTGAGGTCATTTTCTCTGGCGAGTGAATAGAGTGTATCCCCCGGTCGTACCGTCACCTCTGTAGCGGCTGGTACTGTTACCGTCTCGACGTAGGTGGTTTTGCTCTCGCCACCGGCCGGTGCCCGGGTGTGCAGGCGCTCGCCGGCGCGAATAATGAATGGTGGGGAGAGCTTGTTCCACCGGGCGAGATCATCGGGGTCGAGCTCGAACCGCCAGGCGATGGAGTGGAGGGTATCGCCGGAAGCTACCGTATAATCATTGGGATCCCAGTTAATGCGCGTACCGGTGCAGGCGGTCAGCAGCAAAAGTAGAAAAAATAGAGAGTTGAGCCTGAAGTTCATCACTATTAACTATTTAAATAAATGACAAGACTGATCATCACCACTGTCAGCCAGCCCAGCCACTCTATATAACGACGCACCACCGGTTCCAGCCTCGGCCCGGCCCAGGCCATCAACAGCGCCACCAGAAAGAAATGGGCGGAGCGCCCGATCAGGCTGGCCAGCAGGAACATCGGCACCGACATGGCAAAAGCTCCGGCGGTGATGGTAAACAGCTTGAAGGGAATGGGCGAGAAGCCTGCCACCACCACTGACCAGAAGCCCCATTCCCGGAACCACTCCTGCGCCAGGGTGTATTTTTCCCAGTAGCCTACATCATGCAAAATCGGCTCGATGGATGCGATGGCAAAAAACCCCAGCATATAACCGAACAGCCCGCCAAACACTGAAGTCACGGTGGCGATGGTGGCAATGCGCACCGCCCGCTCCGGTCTGGCGACCGCCATCGGCGCCACCATCAGGGCGGTGGGAACCGGGAAGAATATGGACTCAAAAATACTCACCGCCGCCAGGTAACGTTCCGCCTTGGGGTGCGCCGCCATCACCATGCATTTGTTGTACAGTCTATTGAACATCATTCAGATCCTAACGAATCGAGCCATCGAGCAGAGGCACAAAATGCACCGCATCCAGTGTCTGCTCATCAAACCCTGTGGCGGTACGGGTAATAATCTTCAGCATCTGCTCGCCGGCAAAGGTGCCCACGGGAACCACCATGCGACCGCCCAGGGCCAGCTGTTCCAGTAGTGACTCCGGCACATGCTCGGGTGCAGCAGTCACCATAATCGCCGGATAGGGCGCGTGATTCGGCCAGCCCCAGACTCCGCCAGTGTGCCGGGTATATATATTGCGCAGCCCGATGGCCTGATGGCAGCGCCGTGCCCTGTCCAGCAGACTGCTGATGCGTTCCACCGAATAGACCTTGGGCACCAGCCGCGACAGTACCGCTGACTGGTAGCCCGAACCGGTACCCACTTCGAGCACCACATCCGGAATTCCCGGCTGCAACAGAACCTCGGTCATTTTGGCCACGATATAGGGCTGTGAAATCGTCTGCCCCTGGCCGATGGGCAGGGAGGAGTCTTCGTAGGCGCGATGTTCCAGCGCTTCATCGATAAACAGATGCCGCGGTGTGGTGCGCATCACTTCCAGCACGCGCTCGTCGGTAATGCCCTTGGCGCGCAAACGCTCGACCAGCCGGTCGCGCGTGCGCTGGGAAGTCATGCCTATACCTTGAATGTTTTTTTGCATACTGCTTGAGGCGTATCGCCGATATTTTATAGTTGTTATAGGTGCCATCCGGCACGATTACAGCTTATTGATGACAGGCAAAAATGCCAGAAAACAAAGTTTACACGTAGTTAGCGGGCGATAGCGGAAAAACATGCCCTGAGTGCAGAGGTTCATTCATGTTTAAAAAATGAACCGGCCTCCAGCCAGTCGCTCAAGCCACTCAGGCTTTGATAGCGGGTCAGGTCAATCTGCAACGGGGTGATGGAGACAAAGCCGTGCTTGACCGCATGAAAATCGGTGCCTTCACCGGCATCCTGAGTGCGCCCCGGCGGCCCTATCCAGTACATGGGCATGCCCCGGGGGTCTGTCTGGGTAATCACGCCCTCCGACTTGTGCCGGTTACCCAGTCGCGTCGCCTTGATGCCCTGAATCATCTCCCAGGGCACGTCCGGCACATTCACATTGAGAATACTGTCCTGCTTCAGGGGCCGCCGCCGTAGCTGGTCGATAATCTGCACAATGGCTCGGGCCGCCGTCTCGAAATGCTCGGGGGTACGCGACGCCAGCGAAACCGCAATCGCCGGCAGCCCCAGAAAACGCCCTTCCATCGCCGCAGCGATGGTGCCGGAATAGAGCGCGTCATCACCCATATTGGCGCCCGCATTGATGCCGGAAATAACCATCGCCGGCTCCTCTTCCAGCAAGCCGGTAATGGCCAGATGCACGCAATCGGTAGGCGTGCCGTTGATAAAGGTGAAGCCATTTTCCGCCACTTTCGCCCGCAATGGCCGATCCAGTGTCAGCGAATTGCTGGCACCGCTCCGGTCCCGGTCCGGGGCCACCACCGAGAGGGTGTACAACTGCCCCAGCGTTTCCGCCAGCACCCGCAAACCCGGAGCGAGATAACCGTCATCGTTGCTCAATAAGATGTGCATAAGTCAAAATCATCGTTACAATAAACCAGTGCTAACTATACATGATGTGGCTATACCCTATGCAGGATGATTCAACAAAAAACGCCAAAAACCGGGCCGGTAACTGGCTGGATGACTGGCTGAACAAAAGCCAGGCGGATGCCGGCGAGCAGAGTCCTGTGGACGAATCCGATCTCTTCCAGCAGGCCATGCAGGACGTCACGCCCAGCCGCGCCAGCGATAAAGTTTGCCCAGCGCCGGCAGCCAAAAAAATCATCGTCAGAGACCCTGCCCAGCATCTTCACATCAATGACGCTTTTTCCGATGCGCCGGTCGAGGATTGCCCCGAGCAGCTGCTCTATTGCCGCGACGGCATCACCCCGGCGACGCTGAAAAAATTGCGCCAGGGAAAATTTCAAATCGACCATAGCATCGACCTGCACGGCATGACCATCGCTGCGGCACGCAACTACCTGCTGGAATTTCTGGCTGAATGCGATGCCGATGGCAGCCGCTGTATTCTTATCGTACACGGCAAGGGCTTCAGCTCACCGGACAAGAAGCCGGTGATCAAGCCCATGGTCAATCGCTGGCTACGGGAAGTTCCCGCGGTGCTCGCCTTCTGCAGCGCAGCCCGCGCTGATGGCGGCACTGGTGCGGCTTATGTTTTGTTGAAGAGGAAAAGATAAAAAAACAAGTTGGCAGTTGGCAGTCTAAAACTTTGTTTTTTGACTTGCGGCTGTCAATAGGTAATTAAATAATTACACTGCTGCCCCGTTAACTGAAACAAAAAAGGCTTACTATTGAGTTACATGGAAAGAATACCCTTCAATCAAGACCGTCAGCAGCA
>JAVVEE010000028.1:0-29640 GCA_032251315.1 Gammaproteobacteria bacterium | reverse complement strand
GTGGTGGGATTTTTTTGTAATTAGTATAAAAACAATTACCAAATAACCTGCATAAAATTCAGGGTTGGTTCAGAAATATGGAACAGTCTGGTGTCATGGACACTGATATATGCGCCGACACGCTTGAAAAAACGGGTTCGGGAAAGACACCTTTGACTTTACTTACCCAACTTCAAGACAAATAAAAAAGGCCACCTGAAAACAGGTGACCTTTTTTAATTATATGGCGGACCGGACGAGACTCGAACTCGCGACCTCCGGCGTGACAGGCCGGCATTCTAACCAGCTGAACTACCGGTCCGTATCTGGTGGGTGATGAGGGGATCGAACCCCCGACATTCGCCTTGTAAGGGCGACGCTCTACCAGCTGAGCTAATCACCCTTGCAGAGAAGGCGAGATTCTATAGAAAAAATTCTCTATCGGCTACAGCTAAGACGGTTTTTTTAATATAAATTTTCATTTTTCTGTCTCAAATGGTTAAGCGCACATTAATTAGCGCATTTAGCCACGATAAATGCTCGCTAAATAATTGATTGGCCTTCTATAATGGCAGTAACCGATATTGAGGAGATTAACCATGACCATGCAGATTGAGTTTTTAGGCGCCGCTCGCGAAGTCACCGGCTCCTGTCATCTGATCCAGATTGGCGAAAACCGCATTCTACTCGATTGCGGCCTTATTCAGGGCAAACGCACTGACGAAGACCGCAATCGTGACCCCTTTCCTTTCGACCCCAAAAGCATTGATGCGGTTGTGCTCAGTCATGCGCACATCGATCACTCGGGGCGCCTGCCGATGCTGGTCAACGGCGGTTTCACCGGGCCTATTTATACCCATAACGCCAGCCACGATCTGTGTCGTATCATGCTAAAGGACGCCGCTTTCCTGAATCAGAAGGAGACTGAATGGGAAAACAGGAAACGTGAGCGCAAGGGCCTGAAAGAGCTGGAGCCGCTTTACACTGAAGATGATGTAAAGCGCACAATGAGGCAGTTCCGTAAGCTGGATTACCAGCAACAACGCCGCATCCTGCCCAATGTAACGATCTGCCTGAACGATGCCGGACATATTCTTGGCTCGTCGATTGTTGAGGTCTGGCTGAATGACAACGGTATCGAACGCAAGCTGGTCTTTACCGGTGATCTGGGGCGAGCGGGCATGCCGATACTGAATGATCCGACTGTGATCCAACAGGCTGATCTGGTAGTGATGGAGAGCACCTACGGCGATCGGTGCCACCGCAGCATGGAAGGAACACTGGAAGAAATCAAGGAGGTGGTCGGCTCGGCCACCAATGGTAAAGGCAATATCCTGATCCCGGCTTTTGCGGTGGGACGCACGCAGGAAATTTTGTATATGTTTGCCCGGTATTATGATGAGTGGGGCCTTGATCGCTGGCAAGTTTTCCTCGATAGCCCACTGGCCATTGAAGCCACCACCGTGTTTTCCCGGCATAGTTATCTGTTTGATAAGGAAATGACTGAACTGTGGGAAAAAAATAGACAGCAAGCGATTCTGCCGAACCTGCACAATTCACGCACCACCAATCAATCCATGGCATTGAATCGAATCCGTGGCGGCGCCATTATTATTGCCGGCAGCGGCATGTGTAACGGTGGCCGTATCAAACAACACTTCAAGCACAATATCTGGCGCAACGAATGTCATGTTATCATCACCGGCTTTCAGGCCCGGGGAACACTCGGACGCAAACTGGTGGATGGCGCCAGGCGTATTCGCCTGTGGGGGGAAACCGTTAACGTCAATGCCAAAATCCACACTATCGGCGGGCTGTCAGCACACGCTGATAAGGACGACCTGAAAAACTGGTATGCAAACTTCGAGAATCGCCCGCCAGTGGTACTGGTACACGGCGAAACCGAAGCACTGGAATCGCTGTCGAAAACGCTCAAGACCGAACTCGACGCCAAAGTAACCGTGGCCCGGCAAGGACAGATTGTGGATTTAACGAGGCTTTGATTTGGTGTTCTTCGCGGACTGGATTTTTAAACTGGTTAAATGAAACAAGAGCATTCAGTCCGCCGATGAATGCGGATCATGCTTTAATGCTAGCTGTTAACTGCCAACTATCTTTTACAGCTATTTTTAAAATCCAAGTTTATCCCTAAGCTTGTCTTTAAGTTTTTCGGTGGCCTCTTCTTTCTTTTGCTCTTTTTCTTCATCAATGATTTGCTGCAATAATGCCAGGCGATTCTGTAACTCCTCTTCTCTGTCGTCGATTCTAGTTTTAACCGATTCCAGACTGGCTTTTTTAGCTTCCAGCTTGTTCATGGGCTGTTCCAGCTTTGCATCGAGGCGCGTCCTTAAATCATTTTCAAACTCCAGCTTTTTCTCATTGAGACTGGCCTTAAGCTGCTGCCCCAGCTGGTTGTCCAGATTGGAATCAATATTGATACTGAGATCGCTCAAGGAGCCGCTGAATTTGCCGTTAAGATCAAAGCTGTTCACGCCTTTAAAAGATGATGCCAACATTGAAGACGAATCGGCAGAATCAAAACTGACCTGATCAAACTGTGTTTTGACAGTGCCACTTAGCGAACCCTGCTGGAGTTTGGCGTCCAGCTTGAGATCCATCAAAGCCTGCTTCATGGTCAGCGGTAATCGGCTGCTTCGCGACAGAACGAAATCATCAATTCGGGATTTCACCACCGCGTAATTAAAGCGCGAGTAGCCACTGTCTTTATCGATGTAGTTAAATTCGGCGCTGATTTCTTCGCTTTCTTTATTGGTCAGCTCAACGCCGCTCAGCTTTAACCGCATCGGCTCTTTGTTGATGCGCTGGTTGGAGGAGACGGCGGTGGCCGTGCCTTCAAACTGGCCACGCGGCAGGCTGGCGGTGATGGCGGCGACACCGACATAAAAATCCGGTCGGGGCTGGTATTCCCTGAAGGCAACATCGACGCCTTTGCGGCGCTCGACTTTGGGCGGGCTGGCTTTGGCCTGCTCTCTTTCCGGCAGATACGGCTCTATCCGCTCGTACCACTTTCCAGCCAGCGCAATATAACCGCTAATCTGCTCACCAAACAGCATCTGGCTAATATTTTCCGCATTCAAGTTACCCAGATTATATTTATCCTTAAGTCTGGCGATGTCGGCAGCGGGCGCCGCTTTGGCGGCCTTATATTCAGCGTTAAGACGATCCAGATCGGTGCTGAGTTGCTGCTTTGCCTGTTTGACCAACTGTGCTTCCGCTTTCAAATCTTTACTGAGCTGTTTTGCATCCTTGATCGCCGCCAGTTTCTGCACGGAGTCACCTTTAGCTGCAAGCTGGATTTCTTTATAGCGGTTTTCGTATTGCTGCCATTTTTCTTTATCAGGCAAAGTCCCGCTAACTTCCTGCCATTGCGACTCTGTCTTTGCCAGATCCTCTTCAAGCTCGTTAATAAGCTTATCTGACAACAGCGGTTCAACTGCGAGTATCTCTTTCACATTGGGCAGAGCTATTTCGGGCATGGTGATAAAGCCGGGCTTTTCTTCACCGGCTTCAGGTTCTTTTTTCTTATCGGTCTTTTTTATCAGTCCGGATTTGCGGCGCGGCGTGTCTACCTGAATACCGTTAACTGAGGCCTCGTCGATAATGGCTTTGCCAAAAAATAGTTCCACCACCGACATTGAGAATTTTATCTGCTTAATCTGCGCGGTATTGACCATGGGGCGAAGCGGATCTGCAATCTGCATATTATTAATTGCAACGGTAAGCGGCGAATAACTGACATCGACATTATCAATATCAACTTTCGCGCCATTCATGCTGGTCAAGCTGGACTCCATGAATGGTTTCAGAATACTGCCTGCGAACAGGAGTGCTGCCGCAAATGACAGCAGCATGATGATAACAACCATTAACCCGCCCCAACGTATGCTTTTCATATTCTTACTCCATTGCCGAGGTGATTCGGGTAATCATTTTGCTGCTTTGCATCCACGTGACCAATCTGGATTTTTTCAGAAAAACCAGCACATGACTGCGGTAACGCCGGATTAAAAAATTCAGGATTAACAGCATCGGGATAAACGCCAGCATGGCCGTGACAAAACTGCCCATGACGATGGTGTTATTGAAATTCGCCAACCGCCAGTAAGTTGAGTTGTACATTTCAGTCCACGTATCCTGCATGGCTGGATGTTGCAATATAAATTGACCCAGACTGTGAAACAGCGGGTCAAGCAGATAGGCCAGGCCGGAGAAGAAGGCCCAGGCCAACAGGAAGGCTCCCAGATTAATGCGAAAAGCCAACAGTATGATTAGCACCAGTAGATTATGCAGGCTGAATAATGGCGTCAGGCCCATGACCATGGCCAGCGCTATAGCAATGCTTATTTGCATGGGTGAGTCTTCGGAAGCCAGCACTCTAAGGATTTTAAAAATTTGAGTTATCATGATGCCACCCTGCTTTTAATGAAGTCTTTCTCAATGTTGTGCGCGAACTTGTCTAATGCGTGGTAAATCCCACCGACACCTGACCTTTATATTCCTGGTCGAAAACCATGTCAACTGACATGCCTTCACTCTCTTCGGTGATTTTAATCTGCTTCAAGTCCGGCATGCGTGTAGCCAGATAGGAACATAAGGCACTGGTCATTGCTTCATTATCGGCCTTGATAGCTGAAATCATATTGGCGGTCACGAATTGTATTTTCTGATGCAATTCAGGCGAGCTGACTGCTTCACCATCGATATCAATACCCTTCTCCATTTTCCTGTCCATTTCATCGAGATAGGTGAGCTGGTAATCGTTGAGTGGTTTGTCTCTATCAAATTCGATTTGCGCAATGCCATTGATCAGAACCGCCATAATATTACTCATTATTAGTAACCTCTTATTTTTCTGGTGAAGTGGCGCACATCATGGCCCACGGCTAAAACCGCAGGGATGGTGATGAGGGTAACGACTGTTGAGAACATCAGCCCCCAGGACAGTGCCAGCGCCATGGGTGAGACAAAATGATCCATGCCGCCCCAGCCGTAGGCGGTGGGGAGCAGACCAACAACGGTGGTGACCGCGGTTAATAAAACTGCGCGCAGGCGCCGACGACCTGCCATGATGATGGCGTCAACCAGCTCCATACCGTCGCGACGAGCGCGCTGTACAAATACCAGCAGTATCAGAGAGCTGTTAACCACCACCCCGGTGAGTGCCACCATACCAAAACTTGAGAAGAATGACAGCGGCATCGGTTTCCAGAACAGATCGTGAAAGTAAAAACTGATGATAATACCGATGGCCCCGAAGGGTATCGCCAGCATGACAATCACCGGATAGATCATATTGTTGAACTGTATGGCCAGAATAAAAAATATGGCGATCATCGCAAAAGCAAACGCCACAATAAGACTGATGAATGATTCCTTGTTTTTCTCTTCTTCACCGCCATAATTAATCGTTAAATCCGAAGCCTCAACAGTGCCCAGCCATTCAGACTGATTGTCCCTCACCCTGTTATTCAGCTCGGTGCTGGTAAGCTTGCTCGAATCAATATCCGCCACGACATTAACTATGCGCTGACCATCCTTGTGACGAAGGGTGGTAAAGCCTTCGTGGTGTTCGAAGCCGGCAATTTTATGCAGCGGAATCAGTCCCTCTTTTTTATTCGGGATTAAGGTATTTCGCAACAGCTCCAGTTCATTATTTTCGGGATAGCGGATGGTGACATCGATCTCCTCGGTGCCGCGCCTGATGGTTGAAACCACCAGCCCGCCCACGGCAGCGCGTACGTGCGTGGATGCGGTGGCCAGGTCAACGCCGGCATAAGTCGCCAGTTCGCGATCAAGCACGACGTGAAGTTCATCATCGCCTTTATCGAGACCGCTATCGATGGTGGTAACGCCTTCTACTGTTTTAAGAAACTCAATCAAATTTCTCGCGGCAATTTCACTGGTGTGTTCATCGACGCCGGAAATCTCGGCTTCCAGCGCTCGACCCAACGGTGGACCGGGGCGAATTTCCGTCAATGATATTTCAAGTTCAGGATAGTTTTTCTGAAGCATATCAGAGGCGGTCTTCATATCAACCAGGGCATCATGGTGCTGCCGACTCGCAGAGGGGGTATAAATGGCGCGAATCTGGCCATAGCGACTGCCCCTCTGGGTTAAGGGGTCGGTCTGGTCAAATGAGACTTCACCGACATCCGACAATGTTGCTTCCAGATACTCGGGATTGATGACACTGCGTAAGTCACTATCGACTTCACGTAAATGCTCGCGCATATCGATAAGATTGGTGCCTGGTGGCGCAGTTACGCGGACGATAAATTCTTCCACCCCGACCGGCGGAAAAAGCTGGAAAGAGAGGCTGGTTTTTGCCAGCACGATAGCGCCAATCAGTATCGCAAATGAGAGCGCGACAGTGAGCCAGCGGAATCGTATTGCCTTATGCAATAATTTTGCATAGCCGTTTTCGATGGCCAGCAACCAGCTACGTTCCTTCGAATGTTTGTCAGGATTGGTCACATGGGCAACGTGACTGGGCAGGATCAGAAACGATTCCAGCCATGAGAGCGCCAGCAGGGTTATCACCACAATGGGAATGGCAATAATAAACTTGCCGATCATACCTGACATGAACATCATCGGCAGAAAGGCCGCGATGGTGGTCAGAACCGTAGCCGTTACCGGCCCGATTAACTCTACCGCACCTTTTACCGCCGCTTCCACCGGCTTGAGTCCGCGTTCCATATGATGGGTAATGTTTTCACCGATAATGATTGCATCGTCGACCAGCATACCCAACACCATGATAAAGCCCATCATGGAGATCATGTTCAGGGTTATGCCCGCTGAATACAGAATAAAAATACCGGTCATAAAAATAATCGGCAGTCCCCAGGTTGTGGTCATCGCCACTGAAAAACGCAGAAACAACAACAGCGAAGCAAACACCAGTAACAGCCCGACCAGACCATTATTGGTTAATACATTTAAGCGCATGCGGGCAAAATTTGAAAAGTCCTGAAAGGGTTCGACCTGTACCATCTGACCATAACGACGAGGAACTGTTTCGATGTACTCTTTAACCAGATCAACAGTATCAATAATATCAGCCGTCGATTTCTTCAATACCAGTATCGATAGAGCCGGCTCGCCTGCGACATCGTGCAAGGTTCTCGGCTCAACCAGTGATTCGGTAACACTGGCCACATCACCAAGACGCAGTTCATTGCCCACGGCATTGGCTCTTAACACCAGCTGGGAGGCATCTTTTACATTACGAAACTCGCCCACAATTCGCACTGCCCGCTGACCTTCTGCGGTATTCAGATCGCCACCGGGTGCATTAATATTCCAGTTTTTGATTGCGGTGGAGATGTCGGCAACGGAAATGCGCTGCTGCTGCATTTTCTCGGGATCGACCACAATCCTGTACTCCGGCTTTCGGTCGCCCTGCACGACTACCTTGGCAACGCCTTTGAGAGCGAGTAGATCTTCCTTGATGTCATCACCCAGACGCTTTAGTGCCAGCTCGTCCATGGGCGCTGAGACAGCCAGCCGTATGACAGGGAAAATTGCGCCGTCAATTTCGGTAACTACCGGGTCAGTAGGCAGGTCACTGGGCAGCCGGGCTCTATCCACGGCAATGCTGATTTCACTGGTCAAGCGGCTTCTGTTGGAGGCATCGGGATCAAGCTCCATGGTGATGCGTGCAGACCCCGGAAACGACATGGAGATCATTTTATCGACGCCATTGAGAGCTTTCAGCTCCTGTTCAATCGGGGTGACGACCAGCTGCTCAACCTCTTTGGGTGAGGCACCCGGATAATTACTGTCAATCTGAACAACATCGAGATTCACATTAGGAAACGCCTCTATCTGCATAAAATACAGAGAGACCACCGAACCCAGTATTAACAGGAAAATTGAGACCAGATTTACAATCAGCGGCCGACAAACCAGAAAATGGATAATTGCCTGCATCAGTAACCTGCTCCGGACTGTGAGTCAGAGAGTAAATCGTGGTAGACAGGTTTTTTGATTTCATGCCATAGCTGACCCAGCATAATCTGAAGCTTATATTGACGCTGCATGAGTGAGATCCGCTGCAATTCCAGCGACAGCCTGGCCAGCGATAACTGGTCTTCGAAATTGATCAGTACATCGGTATCGATTCTTCCTGAGCGGTAGCGCTGCATGGCTTCATCAATTTTCATGTTCTCGACTTTAAGGCTTTTACGATAGGCCTCGAGCGCCAGTTTGTTCGCCTTAATTTCGGCCAACACACTGGCCAGATCGTAATGCAGATTTTCCAGCAGCATTTTTCGATTTTCCAGAATCGCATCACGCTCCAGTTGAGTCTGATACAATTTTGCATCAACTCCGCTTTTATCCATCATCCGGCTATACTCGAGTCGCACTCCCCCGGTTAAATCAGACTCAGAGGTACTACCCAGGGCGGAATCACCACTGTAGTTCTGCCCGCCCGCAAACAGCACCAGGTCAAGCGAATTCTCCCTCTCATCACGACGGCTGCGAATCGCACTATCGGCTAGCGCCAGCCTGGAATCGAGCAGTTTGACCTGCGGACTGTATGCCTGCGCCTGCTGATACAGACTATCGAACTCCCCGCTAACGGCCTTGACCTTATCGGTGGTCGAAAAGCGGGCATCCCAGGGTCGCTCCATCAGCCGATTTAGAGCAATCATCTGCTGCATCCAGGAGGTTTCCATAGTGCTCTTTTCGGCCACCTGTGAAGCCAGTTGCGCGTCCACCTGAAGAATGTCCTTTTCCTCCGCGATGCCCAGCGAGGTTCTGTTGTTAATGAAATCCCGCAGGCGCTTTGTGCGCTCAAGGGCCTGGTTGATGTTGTATATTCTTGCCTGTGTGGCCGAGGCTGAAAAATACAGGTCGATTACTCTCAGCGCTAGCTGGTCATATTGCTCATCGCGCTCAACCATGGCCGATTCCAGGTCCTGCTCTGCAGCAGTAATGGCGTGCTGAAATCCAGTCTGTGTGGGATTATTTGCCAGCGGCCGGCGATAACTGATGCCGAAGTTAGAGGCTGTCGCCGGATTAGGGATGGTGGGGCTGAAAACAATTTCATTGTCTTCCCTTCTGACTCCGCCTTCGAAGGCAACGCTCGAACCGGATTCGAGCGCGCGTGACATGCCGGCAGCCACTGACATGTTATCGCTGGTGGTGCCAAACAGGCCCACCGTTCGTTCGATGCCAGCCTGAGCATTGAGTTGCCAGCCCAGCTGACTATTGGCCACCTGCATAGACTGGCGTGCACGCTCAATCTCAATGGCCGCTATATTAATTGAAGGGTAATGATCAATCACCTTCTGCAGAACCTGCTCAGGAGTGAGCTTTTCGGCCATGCTCGCGGTACTTAAAGTGCTTATCGCTACAGAGATGATGAGCCTGAAAAACCGGATACTTATGCAGGAGAGGAAATCGGGTAGAACAATCACGTTTAAACAGCGTCCTTTAAAATGAAAATATCAAGCTGGAAATTTCCTCACGGGACTCGCATATTAACAAATTCTAATCATCCCTTGCTACTTTTATTGCAACCACTCTGGCAAATATTAAGTTAAATAATCAAACAGTTATAAACCGCTGTGATTAGGTTGACCACTAATTACCTTTACTTTTTTATGACTATAATATTGCAAATAAAGACCAAAAAACTTGATTTGTTTAAAACAAATAGGTAAATATAACTTTCAGATTTTCAAAATCTAATCTGAAAGCACAAGAATATCGAGGTTAGCTCATGAACGGTTCAACACATCAGCCACAAGCTGATCGGCGCAGCCGCACTCAAAAAGAGATTAAACGGCTAATCGCTGAGCGCAATAATGTGCTATCACAATATTATAATCTGGCTAATCATCTGGACTTTCACGACAGCGACCTTTTACAGGAAGTGCTTCAGGACTTCTGTCAGGACATGATCGATTATATTGCTACCGGTCATTTTGAAATTTACAGCCGTATTGAGGATGGCACTGAACGTCGTCATGAAATAATCAACCTCAGCAAACAGATCTTTTACAAAATCGTTAACACCACCCGGGTAGCGATAAAATTCAACGATCTTTACGACTCTTCAAACGCATATAACAAAAACATTTTGAAAGACTTCTCGCGACAACTCTCAGAACTAGGTGAAAACCTGGCCACAAGAATTGAGCTTGAGGACAGGTTTATTAATACATTACTCAACCCGAAATCTGCGCAGGCCGGTACCAATTACTGAAGACAATTGTACTTAGTCGGCAGAAGGACACAGATAAGGGCTAAAACTTAATACAAAAAAAATATAATCCGCGAAGAACGCAAAGAATGCCAAAGAAACCTTAATCAATTAATCTTTTGACCTTTTCGCGTCCTTCGCGTTTTTCGCGGATAAAGGTTTTGTTTTTATCTGCGTTTATCTGTGCCCATCTGCGGACTGAATTAATTGCTCACATTCCACTAAAAAGTCAGCGGTTCAACTTCGCGCTTGCTGATACACCAGCATTTATGTCCGGGTTTTTTCTTGAAGTCTTCCGATACGGTCAGAGCGGTGATGTCCTGAATGTAGTAATCCATCAGCTTATCCTCGTCCAGTT
Source organism: Gammaproteobacteria bacterium (assembly GCA_032251315.1). GTDB lineage: Bacteria > Pseudomonadota > Gammaproteobacteria > SZUA-229 > SZUA-229 > LH-M37. The sequence goes on along the minus strand of JAVVEE010000028.1, from coordinate 19,066 downwards.
TAAAGCGTTTTGCATTGCAGGAGAAGAACAGCATGCCGTCGTTTTCCAGCAGGCGCATTGTGTGATTGATTAGCTCTACGTGATCGCGGCTGACATCAAAAGTTTGCGTCATTTTTTTGGAGTTGGAAAACGTGGGTGGATCAAGAAATATCAGCTGATAGCTCAGGCCTTCGCGTTTTGCATCCCAGAGCCACTGCGTACAGTCCGCCTGAATAAACTGATGCTGCCGGGTCATCAGCTTATTCAGCTGCAAATTATCTTGCGCCCACTCAAGATAGGTATTAGACATGTCAACCGTGGTGGTTGAGCGAGCGCCGCCGGCAGCGGCGTAGACGGTTGCTGTGCCGGTGTAAGCGAACAGATTCAAAAAACTACGGCCTTTGGCATATTTGTAAATCAGGCTCCTTACATTTCTATGATCAAGGAACAGGCCGGTATCCAGATAGTCGTACAAGTTAACCTTAAACTTCAAACCATGCTCGCGCACAATCAACGAACGTTTTTTGTTGTCCTGCTTTACATATTGTTCTGAACCCGACTGAATTTTTCGCGTTTTCAAAACCACCTGATTGGGGTCGATTTCCAGTACCGAAGCAATAATCGGTAACGCTGCGTTAATGCGCTTAAAGGCATCGCCGGCATCGATGGTTTTGGGCGCGGCATATTCCTGCACATGCACCCAGTCTTCATAAATATCGATGGCCATGGAATACTGCGGAATATCGGCATCATAAACCCGATAGCAGCTGATGTCGTTTTTCCGCGCCCACTTGCGCAGGTGTTTGAAATTCTTTTTCAGTCGATTTTCAAACATCCGGCCGCTTTCATTATAAATCTCCAGATCAGCCTGGCGGGGTGAATACTTTCCCGGCTCGGAGAATTTGCGCGCAGGTTTATCCGTGTCGACTTTAGCTTTCTGCTCGGCATCGTGCAGTAGCAGACTTCTTGCGCGCATGTGGTACTGATACAGAACACATTTCAGCGGGCCGTTGTACAGAGTATTCTTGTGATGTGATCTCAGGCCAATATAGCCTGCCAGCTCCGGGTTGGAGGTAAAAATCGCCGCATCCCAGCCGGCATAATTTTCTTTCAGCGAGCGGCCGATTCGATCATAGATATTTTTCAGCTGCTCAGTCTGACCCAGCCTTACGCCGTAAGGCGGATTGGTGACAAGCAAGCCCGGCGTTTCCGGAAGATTGGGTATGGCATCAGAAACATCCTGCTGGTACAGGCTGATATATTCAGACAGTCCTGCGGCTGCAATGTTATCTCGGGCGACATCCAGCACGTTCTGTGAATTATCGGAACCCATGATAGGCGGAATGGCCGACATATCCGCGCCCTGCTTCGCCGCACTGAAAAGGCGATCCCAGCAATCGGCATCATGCTGCATCCAGGCCATGAAGCCGAAATGTTTTCTCAATATGGCCGGTGCCATATTGGCCGCCATGTAAGCCGCTTCGATCAGCAGGGTGCCACTGCCACACATGGGGTCGCACAAGGGCAAGCCCTGACTGGCCAGCTGCGGCCATTTGCAGCGCATTAGAATCGCCGCCGCCAGATTTTCTTTCAGCGGCGCCTGACCGGCCTGCTGACGATAGCCACGCTGATGCAACGGTCCGCCAGATAAATCCAGATAGACCATGGTTTCGCTTTTGCCGATGTAGACATTGACCCGAATATCAGGATTGTCGCGCACCACATTGGGCCGGGAATCCTGTTTTTTCATAAACTGATCGACAACGGCATCTTTGATGCGCAGGGTTGCGAAATGGCTGTTGCTCATGGCTTCATGCGCGGAAAAACAGTCGATGGCAAAACCATTTTCGATGGAGAAATGTGTCGCCCAGTCTATCGCCAGCACACCGGCATAGACCTCGTCATAATCTGCCGCCGGGAAGCATGACAGACGCAGCAACACACGGCTGGCGAGGCGCGACCAGAGGCAAAGCTTATAGGCGTCTTCAATATCACCCTCGAAGCCGATGCCCGCGACCTGTGATTTAATATCACTGATGCCGAGTTGCTCGCATTCACTGACGAGCATGTCCTCTACACCTTTGGCGCAGGTTACGAAAAAATTATATCTTTGGGTCACTTCTATATTGGCCTGAATGTTTAGTTTGAATTAGGGGTTTTAATTTTGCGCGCATCCACTTCGAGCAGCACCGGTATGCCGTCCCTCACCGGAAAAGCCAGGGCATCATGATGACAAACCAGTTCGTCGCGCTTCCATATGTATTCGAGCCTGCCCTTGCACACCGGACAAACCAGCAGCTGCATGAATTTTTTATTCATGCCGGCTGCTTCGGAATCAGCACATCGACACTCGATAAAAATTGCTGCTGCAAGTCTTCAGAAAAAGCGGCGTCCACCGGTACATACCAGAGATTCTCCGCCGGCAGGCCGTGGCACTTCACCGCATCCTTCTCGGTCATTAATACCGGGGTGTCATCAGCGAATACAAAATCAGCGGCGGTAAATTTATGGTGATCCGCAAAGGTGTGGCTGATAATTTCAAGTTCATTTTTTTGCAGCTGCTTGAAAAAGCGTTCAGGATGACCGATGCCTGCCACCGCATGAACCGGCTGAACGTTAAAACTTTCGATGCTTCTTCTCTCACCGGTTTTAAGATTGATGGCGTCTAAAAACCGCAAGGAAAAATGCAGGCTGTGATTTTCAGCATGGCATGATTCGGCATCGCTACAATGATTAACCACCATGTCCACCTGCTTCAAACGCGAGACGGTTTCCCGCAGCGGTCCGGCGGGCAAACAGTAGCCGTTACCATACTGGCGACTCTTATCCACGATCGCAATCTCGACATCTCTTTGCATTCGGTAATGTTGCAGTCCATCGTCTGAAAGTATGACATTGCAATCGCTTTTAGCCAGCAGCAGTTGTGCTGCCGCCACCCGGTCTCGACCTACCACCAGCGGGCAGCCGGTACGCTTCAAAATCAGGCAGGGTTCGTCACCAATCATGTGGGCGTCATCGCTTTCTTTGACCAGCCGTTCACCTGTAACAGTGCCGCCGTAACCGCGGCTAACGATGCCGGGGCGATAACCCTGTTGCTGCAAGAGTGTGGTTAATGCGATCAACAGCGGTGTTTTTCCCGTACCGCCAACCGTTATATTGCCGACGATAATGACAGGCACCGGTAATTTATAGCTTTTTAACAGTCCGGTTTTATATAAAGCCCGGCGCAGAAAAACCAGCAGGCAGTAAATTGCAGAAACCGGCAACAGTAGCCAGGCAACAGGATTCTGGCTGTACCAGTAGGCATCAATTGATTTCATGATTCAGGCGGAGACTTCTGCTTCCGGCTCTTTAAACTGCATTTGATGCAAGGCCGCGTAATGTCCGTTGCGCGCAAGCAGATCAGCGTGCTGTCCGGTTTCAACAATTTCGCCATTGTCCATCACCACAATCAGGTCGGCTTTCTCGATGGTGGAAAGACGGTGCGCGATCACCAGCGTGGTACGGTTCTTCATCAGAGTTTCCAGCGATGCCTGAATAAAACGCTCGGACTCGTTATCCAGCGCCGAGGTGGCCTCATCCAGAATGAGCACCGGCGCATCTTTGAGCAGCGCGCGGGCGATGGCGATGCGTTGCCGCTGACCGCCCGACAGCATCACGCCGCGTTCACCCATCATGGCATTGTAACCCTCGGGCATGGCTTCAATAAACAGATCGGCATAAGCCAGTTTTGCCGCTTTTACAACCTGGGCATGATCGGCATGAAAAAAACTGCCGTAGGCAATGTTGTGTTCAATGGTATCGTTAAATAAAACAATGTCCTGCCCGACATAGGCGATATGTGAACGCAGATTATCCAGCGTGTATTCGGACAGTTCGTGGCCATCGAGCTTTACCGAACCGACAGACACATCATAGAAGCGCGGCAACAGATTCAGCAGCGTGGTTTTACCGCTGCCCGAACGCCCGACAAAGGCGATGGTCTGGCCGGCTTTGATATCAAGATTAATATTTTTTAAAACAGCTTCGGCCGTGGCGTCGTAGCTGAATGATACATCAGCGAACTCAATATCACCGTTGACACGATCTACCGCATAGCTACCGGTATCTTTTTCTTCAACCATATCGATTAAATTGAAAACACTTTCCGCTGCGGCCAGGCCACGTTGCAAATCGGCATTGATATCGGCCAGGCGCTTGATGGGCGCAAACAACATGGCCATGGCAATCATGTACGAGCCGAAGGTGCCCGCCGAAATCACGCCCATGAAACTATCGTTGGTCGCAACATAAATCACACCGGCCAGGCCAATGCCGACAATCAGGCGCATGATCGGCGCACTCAGGGCCAGGGTTGCAATCATGCGCATGTTCTGCCGACGGTTATTATCATTGATCTTATGAAACTGTTCTGATTCATAATGCTGGCCACCAAACATTTTGACCACAATCTGGCCCTTGATCGACTCTTCCAGCACCTTTGAGACATCGCCCATACTGCCCTGAATACGACGACTGACCTTGCGGAACTTTTTGGAGACATACGACACCAGCAGAATCAGAAACGGGCCGACCACTAAAAACATCGAGGCCAGCAACGGGCTCAAATAAACCATCCACGCTATCAAACCGACAATTGTTAAAGTGTCGCGTATCAGAATGGTGATGACCTTGGTGGTGGCATTGGCCACCTGCTCGACGTCGTAAGTAAACTTCGACATGATCTCGCCGGTAGTCGCCTTATCATAATAATTTTTGGGCAGGCGCAGCAGATGTTCAAACATGTTATCGCGCAAATCCATGATCACCATGCGACCGATCCAGCTCATGCCGTACAGCGAGATAAACATGGCAAAGACACGCACCACAAAAATAACAATCAGCAGCAGCGGTATCCATTTTATCACTTCAGGATCACGGTCGATAAAACCGCCATCCATCAGCGGTTTCATATAGGCGGCGAGCGCGGTATCGGTGCCTGCCACCAGAACCATGCCGATAATGGCAAAGATGAAAATCTTCCAATGCCTGGTCGCGTACGAAAGCAGGCGACGATAATACTGATATGAGCTTGCGGGATCTTGAGTTTTTGAATTCATTAAGAATGGGCTGGACTAGTGGTTTTCAACCGTAGCAATAGAAAGTTTGGTGAGCCCGAGTTGTGAGGCGGCATCCATGGCGCGCACCACTGACTGGTGGGGAGTACGGCCGTCGGCGCGCAGCAACAAGGTGACATCGGTGCGTTCACCCACGGTCTGGCGCAGGGCGTTTTTCAGCGTTTCCAGCTGCTCGTTGATCACCTGTCGATCGTCAATATAATATTTCCCACCGGCATCAATCGACAGTACCACAGGGTTGTCCTGAGCCTGTTGCATCTGCGCTTCGGCCTGCGGCAGCTGGACTTTTAATTTGGCATGGCGGTCGAAAGTGCTGGAGACCATGAAGAAGATCAGCAGCAGAAAAACCACGTCAATCAAGGGCGTGAGATTGACCTCAACGCCTTCATCTTTTTTATGACCGGGACGTAAATCCATAATAATTCTATCGGCGACTAGCGGTTGTTATGCAATACGTCGACCATTTTGATGGCCTCGCTTTCCATTTCAACGACGATGGTATCAATGCGGCGGCGGAAATAACGGTAGAAAATCAGGCTCACAATTGCCACCGACAAACCCGCTGCTGTGGTCACCATGGCCTGTGAAATACCGGCCGCCAGCGCTGCCGGATCGCCCACGCCGTGGGTGGTGATGGCGGTAAAGACAACAATCATACCGACCACAGTGCCGAGCAGGCCCAACAACGGTGAAATGGAGGCGATGGTGCCCAGAATATCCAGAAAGCGTTCCAGCTCGTGTACCACTTCGCGGCCGCGCTCTTCGATGCTTTCCTTGATGCGTTCGCGCGGCTGATTGCGGTTAACCAGGCCTGCACTCAGAATTTTCCCCAGCGCCGACTGCTTGCTCAGCAATTCGATATCTGAAGTCTTGAAAGTATCATTTTTCACCGAATTCCATACCGTCGCGACCAGATGCCGGGGCAGCACTTTATTGGGCCGCAGGCTCCAGAAACGTTCGGCAATAATGGCGATAGCCGCCATTGAACAGAGGATGATCGGTATCATTAACCAGCCACCGGATTTCACCATTTCAAACACAATTCACCTACCCGATAAGTCTAATAGCGGCAACCGGCATTGAGCTATTGCCGGCCATTTTATATGGGGCATATCTTACTTGATTTACAGTCATGTCCAAAGCATTCATATGGTTTATTCGGCAATTACGTGATTCCAGTATTTTCGCTGGTCGCTACGGTATTCCTCAGTCAGCAATACCCCGTTATTCGCATCAAAGCTTATCTTTACCGCGCCTACATGGCCGCTGTAATGAACCGTAGCTCCTTGCGCGCGATAACGAGCCACCACCGCCAACACGGGATGATGGTAGCGATTACGGTAGCCCACCGGCATCAGCGCGATTTGTGGCTCTACCGCATCGACAAAAGCCTGACTCGATGAGGTTTTGCTGCCATGGTGCGGCACGATCAGCACCTCGGCCTGCAATTTAGCGGCATCGTTTCTGATCAGCTCGGCTTCAGCTCGCTGTTCGATATCCGCAGCAATCAGCAGGCGCCCGCCTTCGGCCGAGATCATTAATACACAGGCGTGGTTATTGCGGCGGGTATAGCTCTGCTCAGCCGGATGCAGAAACTCGAACCCCACCCCATCCCACGACCAGCGTTCACCGCGGCGGCAGCTACGTTTATTTTTAGCGACGATAGGCTCTATATCGCGGCCAATCACCTCAACATCAGGAAAAACATCCACAATCGCCTGTGCCCCGCCGATGTGATCAGCATCGCCATGGCTGATTATCAGCCGGTCCAGCCGGGTCACTGACCAGTGGCGCAAAAAAGGTATCACCACCGCCTTACCGGCATCCAGCCGTGAACCGAAGCGGTTGCCGGCATCAAACACCAGCGTATGATGGCGGGTTCTCACGACCACGGCCAGCCCCTGGCCGACATCCAGGTGCGCCAGTTCAAAATCACCCGCAGCAGGCCTTTCAGCGCTATTAAAGACAATCGGCAGCAACATCACCGCCCCCAGCCAGCGTGCGGGAAAACCTCGGGGTGCCAGCAACAGCGCAACCCCGACCAGGGCCAGCAGCAACACCGGCCAGTATGGTACGGCCTGCACCCAGTAGGCCCAGGGGTGCAACGACAGGGCTTCGATCACCGGCCAGATCAACGCTAGCATTTCGTTAGCCGCGAGCAGCAGATAACCGGCCAGCAGCGATGAGACCGGCATCATCAACAGCGCCAGCAACACCAGCGGCACCACCAGAAAACTCACATAGGGTACCAGAATCAGATTCGCCAGCGGTGAAATCAGCGAGGTCTGCTGAAACAGCAGCAGGGAAAACGGGAACAACGCGAGAGCAATGGAAAACTGCATCCAGCCCCATTGCCTAATTCGGGCTCGCCAGCCCTGGCCACTGCCGAGGCGACCGGAGAAGACATAATAGATGACCGCGACCGCCAGAAAGGAAAACCAGAATCCGGCTGAGAGCACCGAAACCGGGTCCCACAGCAGAATGGCCAGCAGGGCCGTGGCCATTGCGTTAGAGGCTTTGAAGTGACGCCTCAATAACAGCATGATCACGAAACAACTCAGCATCAGCAACGCGCGCTGGGTGGGTATCGACAGCCCCGCCAGCATGGCATAAACCGCCGCGACGCCCAGCCCGCCGAGCATGCCCAGCTGCTGCGCCGGCACATGTTTCATCAGCGCAGTCGGTACCAGACGGCGCACCACCCAGAAACCGAATGCCGCCGCCAGCCCGATATGCAGGCCGGATATCGCCATGAGGTGATTGGTGCCGGTGCGGATCAGGGTGTCCCAGTGGGCATCACTGATGGGCGAACGATCACCCACCGCCAGTGCCGTAATCAGACCGACGAGCTCTTTGCCCTGAAGCGTCTGCTGAATGTCGGCACTGAGCTGCTGGCGCAAGGCATCCAGTGAAAACACACCGACATCAGCCAGTTTTCTATTCTGCTCACTTTTTCGGATGTAACCCGTGGCATGAATATGTTGCTGGTAGAGCCAGCCTTCGTAATCGAAACCACCGGGGTTCATGAAGCCGTGCGGCGGCTTGAGTCGTACCCGCAGACGCCAGCGCTCACCGGCATTGACCCGCGGCCCGTAGTACCAGCTCAGCCTCAAGCGTTCGGGCAAAACCAGTCGGCGATCTTCGATTTCGAAATCATCCACCAGCAGCACGAAACGCTGCACGTGGTCATCTTCTTTGGGAATATCCTGAATCACGCCCTCGACCAGAAAATCCTGCCCGGCCAGCATCTCCGGCAATCTGTGTTCAAGGTAATTACCGGCAACGAAGGTTATCCAGCAGGCACCGGCCAGGGTAAAAATGAGCAACTCAAGCCATTTAAGAGGCTTGCCGGGCAGACGGAACCGTCGCCAGGCCACAACCATCAGGGCGATAATAAGGATAACAACAAGAACAGAGAGGTCGGGCAAGACCGAACATTGCTGAATGAGCATGATACCGGCCAGAAACGATAGCGCTTTCAGCAACATAACAATCAAACCTCCCTGTAAACCGGTCAATATGGCCCAGAAAAAACAGACTCTGACTGAACAACTTCAGCGCCAGCGTTTGCCAACGAGCTCCGCAATGACGATAATCTACCATTGTTTTAGATATGCGACACTCAATGCCACGTAAATTCCTCAAGAAGTACATGCCTGATCCGGATGAACTCAAAAACCACAAAGTACTGCGTCTGTTTGGCACCCTGCTCCACGACCCGAATCTCTGGCACATGAACCGTCGCTCCATCGCCACCGCTTTTATGGTGGGGCTGTTTTTTGCCTGGTGGCCGGTACCTTTTCAGATGGTTCTGGCTGCCGCCGGTGCTATTTTGCTGCGGGCCAATCTGCCTATGTCGGTTGCACTGGTGTGGATTACTAATCCGGTCACCATGACGCCCATGTTCTATTTCGCCTATGTGGTGGGCACCTGGATTATTGATGTACCGGAAATGCCCTTCCACATGGAACTCTCTGTGGACTGGGTCATGGGTGAGCTGTCCAATATCTGGAAGCCTTTTCTCACCGGCTGCCTGATACTCGCCGTTACCAGCAGCGTCACCGGTTATTACAGCATCAACTACATCTGGCGCCGCTATGTAAGGAAGCAGCGCAAGAGCGACCAGATCAAAAGACGGAATAAGAAACCCGCATGACCTGGAAACCCCACGCCACTGTTGCCGCCATCGTCGAACGCGACGGTAAATTTCTCATGGTTGAAGAAACGGTCAATGGCAAAATTGTCTACAATCAGCCCGCCGGCCACCTCGATCCACATGAAGATCTGATCGACGCCGTGATTCGGGAAACACGCGAAGAGACCGCCTGGCGGTTTACCCCCGAAGCCCTGATCGGCATTTATTTATGGCCGCAGCCCAACACTCATCGCAGTTTTTTACGTTTCGCTTTTTGCGGCACCTGTAGTGATTTTCGTGCTGATCAGGCCCTGGACGATGACATTCTGCGCGCACTGTGGATGAGCAAGACCGAATTGCAAAACAGTAAAAAATTACGCAGCCCCATGGTGCTACAGAACATCGATGACTACCTCGCCGGTCGACGCTACCCGCTGGATATTCTCAGCACTGTTGACTACGAGAAATAACCGACACAATGAACCAGCGGGAAAAAATTATTGTAGGTATTTCAGGCGGCGTCGACTCATCCGTGGCCGCGCTGTTATTGCTCGAACAGGGTTACGAAGTTGAAGGCCTGTTCATGAAAAACTGGGAAGAAGATGACGACGCCGAATACTGCGCGGCGACAGAGGATCTGGCCGATGCGCAATCGGTGTGCGACGAGCTGGGCATTAAACTGCACAGCATTAATTTCGCCACTGAATACTGGGATCGTGTGTTCAAACATTTTCTCGATGAATACAGTGCGGGCCGCACCCCTAACCCCGACATTCTGTGCAACAAGGAAATAAAATTTCGCGCCTTTCTCGATCACGCGCTCGACCTCGGCGCAGACAAGATCGCCACCGGTCATTATGCCCGCACCCGTAGCGTCAATGGCAAAGCACAACTGTTACGCGGCCTGGACAACAACAAGGATCAGAGTTATTTTCTCTACACGCTCAATCAGTACCAGCTCAGTCACAGCCTGTTCCCGGTGGGCGAATATCAGAAGGAAAAAATACGCGAGCTGGCAGAACAACGCGGCCTGACCACTTACAACAAAAAAGACAGCACCGGCATCTGCTTCATCGGTGAGCGTCGCTTCGACACCTTCCTGAAACAATATTTACCCGCCAGACCCGGCGACATCAAAACCACCGAAGGCGAAACCATCGGCAGGCATAACGGCCTGATGTATTACACCATGGGGCAACGCAAGGGACTCGGCATCGGCGGGCGGCAAAAAGCGAAGGAAGATGCCTGGTTTGTGGTGGATAAAGATCTGGACAATAATGTGCTCATCGTCGCCCAGGGACACAATCACCCGCGCATGCTGCACAACACCCTGGAGTGCAAACAGATGCACTGGGTTGATCCACAGGCCATGAGTTTTCCGCTGAACTACACCGCAAAAAATCGCTATCGTCAGCCGGACCAGGCCTGCACAGTCGAACAGCTGGGTGAGGATCATTTCAAAGTCAGTTTTACCGAACCGCAACGGGCGATCACACCCGGTCAGTCGGTGGTGTTCTATCAGGGCGAAATCTGCCTGGGTGGCGGCATCATTGAAACCATGTATAACAACTGATAGCGTAGCGCCAGTTTTCACCCCCCCAACAACAGCTTATTAAATTACCACTATGGAACATACTAAACGCGAACAGGCTATTGCGCTTGCCGGCGTATTTCAGGCCGCTGCACTGGTCGAGCAGATCGCCAACAAGGGCATGGCAAACAGCGCCCTGATCGAATCCAGCCTCGAATCTTTATTCCGCTATGATGCCGGCTCAGTAGAAGGTGTATTCGGCAGTCTCGCCGGTGTCGGTAGCGGATTGCGTACACTGGACGCTCAACTGGGGGCGTTAAAAAATGAGCGCAACCTTCAGGTGACGCAATATGCCATTTCCATGATCGCACTGGAGAAGAAACTATCCGCCAATCCTGAAATGCTGGCGCAGGTTACCCAGGGCTTGAATAAGATAGAAAAATCACTGGATTTTTTCAGCTTGATGCATGAAAACGTCTTCGCCAAAATCGGCGCGCTTTACCAGGAGACCATTAGCACACTGCAACCTAAAATCGTGGTACAGGGTGAACGGGTGTATCTCAGCAATGAGATCAATGCCAACAAGATCCGCTCACTGCTATTCGCCGGAATCCGTGCGGCGGTGCTGTGGCGACAATGTGGTGGTTCGCGCTGGCATATCCTGTTTGCGCGCAAAAAGTATCTGCACGAATGCCGCCTGTTACTGGCCGAACTGTAGTCAGCAATTATCATTATGAAGCATAGTGCTTCACCTCATCAGGATGAAACAATATGCTCCAGCTCGGCGCGCATGCGTTCAACGCAGGCCACGCCTTCTTTTATGGCGACAGTGCCACGATCAAACTCCATAAGATCCAGATGCGAAAGTCGTGGTGAGAGCATGATGTCCGGGGGATCGCCGGCCATGCGACTACGGCTGATGCGATCCTGCATAATGTTGATAGAGCCAGCCAGCACATCAACCAGTCCCGGCGATTCGATTTTTTCGCCAAACAGTCGCGATAGCAATATATTTTTTTTCAGATGCATCACCTTCTCCAACTGATTTGAAATCCGGCTCCATAATGCCAGATTGTTTTCATCCTCATTTTTATCCGGTGCATGGGTTATCAGCCTTTTTTTCTGTACGTGATTAGCACGTGAATATTTGCCGACAATGTCTACATTTAAGCCGACCGCAATCACAATTTCCGCACCCATAGCCCTACACAGTGAAACCGGGACAGGATCCACCAGACCGCCATCCACCAACCAACGGCCATTCTGTTTGTAAGGCGTGAACAGGCCGGGCAGTGCTGCTGAAGCGCGCACCGCCTCCAGCAGATCTCCCTGCTGCAGCCAGACTTCACGGCCATTGTCCAGATCTGTAGCGACGGCGGCGAAACGCCGGGGCATGGATTCGATATCGACTTCTTTCACATGCTCGCGTAGGAAACTTGCAATCTTGTCGCCCTGAATAAGCCCGCCTCCTATTACTGACATATCCAGATAACCGACAATGTCTTTCCATCTGAGCGCCTTCACCATGGCTTCCATTTCGTCGAGCTGATCACCGGCATAGGCCGCGCCGACCAAGGCACCGATAGAACAACCCGCCACAATATGCGGCTCGATGCCCATTTCTTTCAGCGCCTGTAGCACACCGATATGCGCCCAGCCGCGCGCTGAGCCACTGCCCAGTGCAATGCCAATGCAGGCGTTATCTATATTGGCTTTATCAAACTTTTTTTTCGTGTCATCGTTGGACATAAATTCCACACTCAATTTTTTGTTATTAAAGAGCCTGACTTCGCATTCTTAAGACTATAAGACAGTTATTATTTTGAATGTAAGCCTGTACTGATAATACAGAGTGATCAATTTTAACTACCGTAAAAAAAACACGGTAATTCTGAATTTTGCTGAAACTATCCTTGCGCAAATACATTTATTCATCACTCTATTATTTGTCAGTAATGATATTAAGGCAACGCCATAACATAGCGTTATACTACCGCGTTTAAATTTTACGAATAGATCGGCAAAAAGGCGACGATAGTGCACAAACAGGCAAGTGATGACATCAGGCAAACATTGAATCTGGATGAGCGCAAGGTTTCGCGCTGGCGCTGGCGTCTTGCTCTGGCATTTGTGCTCGTGTCGGCAGTGCTGCTGTGGTTGTGGCTGGGTGGTGATAGCGATACCACGTTCAGTTACCGCACCGCCGAGGTTGAACGCGGCGATCTCACGCTTATGGTCACCGCCACCGGCAATCTGCAACCACTCAATCAGGTCGAGGTGGGCAGTGAAGTCTCCGGCACTATCGCCAGTGTGCCGGTCGATTTCAACGACAAGATCAGCATCAATCAGGTACTGGCTCAGCTTGATACTTCGACCCTGGCCAACCGGGTCGCCGAAGCCGGAGCAGCCTTGCAGTCGGCCCTGGCCGGGGTCAAGGAAGCCGAGGCTACCGAGCTGGAGAAACAGCTTGCGCTCAGGCGCTGCCGTGAACTGGCGAAACAGCAGATGTGTTCGGACAACGATGTCGATGTTGCCGAGGCCGCATACGCTCGCGCTCAGGCTGGTGTGGCCAGCAGCAAAGCCCAGGTCGCCATCGCGCAGGCGGTGCTCAGCGGTCATCAGACCAGTCTGGAAAAAGCCACCATCCGCTCACCCATCAACGGCATTGTGCTCGACCGCAAGGTGGAACCGGGACAGACCGTGGCCGCTTCATTCCAGACCCCGGTACTGTTCATACTGGCCGAAGACCTCAGCCGCATGCAGCTGATCGTCTCTGTCGATGAGGCCGACATTGGCCGCATCCGCGATGGCCAGCAGGCCATCTTCAATGTCGATGCCTTCTCTAATCGCAGCTTCAACGCCGACATCACCCAGGTTCGTCATGCGCCGCAAACCACCGAAGGCGTGGTCAGTTATGAAACCATACTCGACGTGAACAACGAAGAGCTGCAACTGCTGCCCGGCATGACCGCCACCGCCGAAATCATCACCCGCCAGATCGACAATGCCCTGCTCATCGCCAACGCCGCGTTACGTTATAGCCCGCCGGTTGCTCCGGTAAAACCCCAGGCCAGTGGCAGCGTGCTCAACCGGTTGTTCACCCGTTCACGTAGCCCGCGCGGCACCCCGGCACCGACTGAAGCCGGCATGATGCGCGAGATCTGGCTGCTCAAAAACGGCGAGCCCGAGGCGGTGATGATCAAGCTAGGTGAAAGCGACGGTCTCTACACCGAGGTGCTGGAAGGCGAACTGGAGCCGGGCATGGCGGTGATCACCGAGAGCATTCAGGCGAAGCAGTAATGACGATCGGCCAGCCGTTGATAGCACTCCAGGGGGTGAGCAAGATTTATGGCAGCGGTCAGGCGGCCATGCCTGCGCTACGCGGTATCGACCTGAGCATTCATACCGGCGAGTTTGTCGCGGTGATGGGGCCGAGCGGTTCGGGAAAATCGACCTGCATGAACATTATCGGCTGCCTCGACACCCCGACCGCAGGTCAGTATCTGTATCAGGGCATCGATGTCGGTAGTCTCAACCGTGATCAACTGGCGTTGCTGCGCCGTCACTATCTGGGCTTTGTTTTCCAGGGTTTTAATCTGCTGGCGCGCACCTCGGCGCTGGAGAACGTCGAGCTGCCGCTGATCTATCGCAACACGCCTGCCGATGAGCGTCACCATCTGGGACTGGAAGCGCTGGCCCAGGTCGGCCTCGCGGACTGGGCGCACCACACCCAGAGCGAACTTTCCGGTGGTCAGCAACAGCGCGTCGCCATTGCCCGCGCTATCGTCACCCGCCCCGGCCTGCTGCTGGCTGACGAGCCGACCGGCAACCTCGACAGCGCCAGCAGCCAGGAAATTATGATGCTGCTGCAAAGCTTCAACCGCGATTTAGGCATCACCATCGTCATGGTCACCCACGAACCCGACATTGCCGCCTATGCCCAGCGCACCGTCCGCTTTCTCGACGGCCGGATCGCCGAAGACAGCCACAACCATGAGACCCCATCATGATCTGGAATGCGCTGCTGCTGGCCCTGCGCTCGATTCGCCGTAATGTGCTGCGCTCGTTTCTGACCACGCTTGGCATCGTCATCGGCGTCGCCTCGGTGATCATCATGGTCAACCTCGGCAGCGGTGCCACCCTGCAGGTGAAACAACAGATCGAAAGTCTCGGCAGTAACCTGCTGTTCCTGCACCCCGGCCAGCGTTTCGGCCCCGGTGCGCGCAGCCAGGCACCGCCGTTCAAACTGGATGATGTCGACGCTATCGAAAACGAAATCAGCGGTGTTGCCGCCGCTGCGCCGCACGCCTCGCAGGCCATGGTCGTCATTTACGGCAACGAAAACTGGGCGACCAGCGTCACCGGCAGCGACAACCGTTTCTTTGAGGTGGGCAACTGGCAGTTACAGCAGGGGCGTTTCTTCACCGAGAGTGAACTGCGCGCCGGCAGCAGCGTCTGCGTCATCGGCGAGACCGTGCGGAAGAAACTATTCGGCAGTCAGAATCCGGTCGGCAGCAGTATCCGCCTGAAAAAAATCGCCTGCGAAGTCATCGGCCTGCTCGCCGGCAAAGGCCAGTCAGCCGGCGGCTCGGATCAGGACGATACCGTGGTGACACCGCTACGCACCTTCTGGCGGCGCATCGCCGGCAATCAGGATATCGACCGTATACGCATCTCCGCCCGCGAAAGCATCGCCACCACCACAGTGCAGCGCGACATCGAAGTGCTGATGCGCGAACGCCGCCGTATCCGCGCCGGCGACGAAGACGACTTCAGCGTCATGGACATGCAGGAAATCGCCCGCACCCTTACCGGCACCACACAGATCCTCACCACCCTGCTCGGTGCAGTCGCCGCCGTCAGCCTGCTGGTCGGCGGCATCGGCATCATGAACATCATGCTGGTCTCCGTCACCGAACGCACCCGCGAAATCGGCATCCGCCTCGCCATCGGTGCACGCGCACGCGACGTGCTCACCCAGTTCCTGGTCGAAGCCATGGTACTCTCCGCCTTCGGCGGCCTGTTCGGCATCGTCCTCGCCCTCGCCGCCAGCTGGTTTATCGCCGGAATGTTCAACATCCCCTTCGTCATCGAAGCCGACATGGTTCTGATCGCCTTCCTGTTCTCGGTTGTGATCGGCATCGCCTTCGGCTACTTCCCCGCCAGACGCGCCGCCGCCCTCGACCCGATAGAAGCGTTGCGGCATGAGTAGTGAAAAAATATTCACCGCAGAGGTAGTTAGGTTTTAAGTCAAAAGCTTTTTACCGCAGAGAACGCAGAGGAAAACTTTAGTTTTTTTGATTTATCTGTCATTTCGACCATCGGGAGAAATCTTGCATTTGATCTTCTGCATTATCAAACAACGAAAGATCCCTCTCTGCGTTCGGGATGACAATGAATCAGAATATCCTAATTTTATCTCCGCGTTCTCCGTGCCTCTGCGGTGAAAAAGGTTTCCATCTCACTCAATCCTTTTTCGCCACCATACTCAACGCCACCGCTTCGGCGACTTCGATGCCATCCACTGCTGCCGATAGAATACCACCGGCATAACCTGCGCCTTCGCCCGCAGGGTAAAGGCCTTTGGTGTTGATGCTTTGATAACTGCCGTTATTACGCTTGATACGTATCGGTGACGAGGTGCGGGTTTCGACGCCGGTGAGTACGGCGTCAGGCATGGCGAAGCCTTTGATCTTGCGTTCGAACATGGGCAGGGCTTCGCGTATCGCTTCGATGGCGTAATCGGGCAGCGCCGTGCTCAGGTCGGTGAGATTTACGCCCGGTGTGTAGGAGGGTTCCACGCTATCGAGTTCGGTCGATGGCTGGCCCTTGAGAAAATCGCCCACCAGTTGTGCCGGGGCGCCGTAATTGCTGCCGCCCAGCACAAACGCGCGCGCTTCCAGTTCGCGTTGCAGTTCAATGCCCGCCAGCGGATCATCATCAGGAAAATCGTCCGGCGTGATGCCGACCACGATGCCGCTGTTGGCGTTGCGCTCGTTGCGCGAATACTGGCTCATGCCGTTGGTGACCACGCAACCCTCTTCGGAAGTGGCCGCGACCACAGTACCGCCGGGGCACATGCAAAAACTGTAAACGCTGCGGCCATTTTTACAGTGGTGCACCAGTTTGTAATCGGCCGCGCCGAGTTCGGGGTTACCGGCGAACGAACCGTAACGGCATTCGTCGATCAGCGCCTGCGGGTGTTCGATACGAAAGCCGATCGAGAAAGGTTTGGCTTCGATGTAAACGCCACGTTGATGAAGCATCTGAAAGGTATCGCGTGCGCTGTGGCCGACGGCGAGAATGACATGATCGGCTGCGATACGCTCACCATCGGCCAGCGTCACACCGCGCACCTGACCCTCATCGATTTCAATATCGGTAACGCGACTCTCGAAACGAAACTCGCCACCGAGCTCAACAATCTCTTCGCGGATTCTCTCCACCATGCTCACCAGCCGGAAAGTACCGATGTGCGGCTTGCTAACATAAAGAATTTCCTCCGGCGCACCCGCCTTCACAAACTCCTGCAACACCTTCACGCCCAGATGGCGCGGATCTTTGATCTGCGTGTACAGCTTGCCGTCGGAGAACGTGCCCGCGCCGCCTTCACCAAACTGCACGTTCGATTCGGGATTAAGTTTATGCTCACGCCACAGCGCCCAGGTGTCTTTGGTGCGCGGCCGAACCTCCTTGCCACGCTCCAGAATCAGCGGTTTGAAACCCATCTGCGCCAGCAACAGCCCGGCCATAAAGCCACACGGGCCGGTGCCGATAATCACCGGCCGATTGCTGAGATTTTCAAGCGCCTGCGCGACAAACTTGTACTCGGTATCCGGTGCCTGCTTGACGTGGTGATCGTCACTAAAACGCTGCAACAACAACGCCTCATCAGCCACCTCATCAGCCACCTCAACATCCAGCGAATACACCGCTACAATCGCCCCGCGTTTACGCGCATCAAACCCACGGCGGGCAACGGAATAGTTCAGCAATGCATCTGCATCAATCTGCAAACGCTTGAGAATCGTCTGCTGAAGCTCATCGGGCGAATGACCGAGGGGAAGTCTAATTTCTGTAAGGCGTAGCATGGGAATGAAGTTGGCAGTTGGCAGGAAAGCGGGGATTCTACCCTTTTGTGGAGGGTGTGTCCTGTGTTACAAATTAGCGTTGCTCTAATTCATCTGTCATTTCGACCATAGGGAGAAATCTTGCCCTTAAGTTGTAGTAGCCTGTACTTAATCTGCCAGCTTATATAGCAGCTATGCACTTAATGGTTGAATCCAAGACATAAAGATGAAGGTCTCAAAACCATCATTTAACTGACGATCAGAGACCAGGATTGACATAGCAAAAGCGGCCATTCAACAATCAGACTCACACGGCACTCTATTCCATTAAGCTCCGAGCCTAAGCCACAATGACGAGACTTCCGTTCTCATGCTTTTTTCTCACGCATGGTTTTTAACGCACCGCCCCAGGCCACAAGCTGGTCAAGCATCGCGTTAACCGATTCTTCGTTGCGGGGATGCGGCTTAAATACGCTGAAGTTCTCGAAATCAGTGAATAGCGACAACATCACCTGGTTGCGCACATGGGCAATCTGCAACTCGCTGCTCACTAACCGCAGTTGCTCGACCGCCCGTGCTCCACCCACGCTGCCATAACTGACGAATCCAGCCGCTTTGTCATTCCATTCGCGGTATACGAAATCGAGCGCGTTCTTGAGTGCAGCCGAAGTGCCGTGATTGTATTCGGGTGTCACGAAAACATAAGCGTCGAAGGAAGCGACCTTCTCTGCCCATACCTTGGTATGCGGCTGCGAGTACTGCCCTTGTGAAGGCGGCACGGCTTCGTCGAGCAGAGGCAAGTTGAAAGCCGCAATATCCACCAACTCGAACTCGGCATCGCTTCGACCTTTGGCAATGTCGTAAACCCAGCGCGCGACAGACTCGCCGACACGACCTGGACGAGTACTCCCGATGATAATAGCGATATTAATCATGTTCGTTTTCTCCTGCAAAAGTTCTCGTTAAAATGTGACGTTGTTGTTCTGCGGCGCGTAGCATCCAATCTCAACGATAAACAAGTCCGGCATCAATAAGTCGCGCGTGTTCTGTACTTAGTACCGGATCGGATTTATGCAATTGATTATATTCATAACTCAGTTCATAAATACACGCGGATTTTAGTCATAAGTGCGCCACGTTGTAAAAAGTGGGCCAGTGGTACACTCACCGGTCGACTAAAACACAATGTGAGAGAACTTATGAGAAAGTCATATACCCACGTGACCCAGGAAGA
>JAVVEE010000027.1:23605-30767 GCA_032251315.1 Gammaproteobacteria bacterium | reverse complement strand
TACGCTCGGCAGCAGCATCCCTGCTGCTGACGGTCTTGATTGAAGGGTATCCTTTCCATGCGTTTTGTTAGTATGTTTATGAGAATAAATCAAAAAAACGAGAAAACAAGCTGTTTTTGGCGGAAAATGACTTTAGCGGTCTCGCCAGAATGACAGAAATATTGTCCTTTCCACCGTGCCGATTCGCTTCGGCTATCAATGCAGTTACTGCTTTTTCGAGGTCGTCACTATTTTGTTTGATGATTTCAAGGATCAGCTCATCTTCAATCATGTCGTTGAGACCGTCGGAGCAGAGCAGGTAGATATCATTGATCTGTACGACATCTTCCTGGACATCAATTTGCACAGTCTCCTCAATGCCGATAGCGCGCGTGACCAGATTTTTTTTGAGAGATTTTCTGGCCTGCTCAGTAGTGTAAAAGCCTCGATCAATTAATTCCTGCATCAGGCTATGATCACGAGTGATGTTTTCAAGTACGCCGTTTCTAATGCGATACAGCCGTGAATCGCCCACGTGGGCGACAGTGAAGCGGTTGTCGTAAAACAGCAGTACGACCACGGTTGTGCCCATGCCGCGATACTGGGCATTCTCGTGCGAAGATTCAAAGACGTTGGTATTGGCCAGCTTGATGGCGTCGTGGATGGCGGTGCTTTTCAGGCTGTAACCTGACGCTTCATCAGTAGCACCTTTCTTGATGGATTTAAGTTTGGTGGAAAGCGTGTCGTAAATGGTACTGACTGTGATAGCACTGGCAACTTCACCGCCGCGGTGACCACCCATGCCGTCTGCCAGAATAGCAAGGCCCAGTGATGCATCGATACTGATGGCATCTTCGTTATGATCACGCACGCAGCCGACGTGGGTTTTTCCGGCCATCTCGATTCTATCTTTCAGGTTCATAGCAATCCTTGGGAGCGATGATGCTCAGGCATTTTGCAACGTCATCGGCCATCTGTTTTCCCGTTTGGTAACGTTTTTCAATGTCTTTCTGCAGGGCACAATTGATAACGACACCAATGCAGTGGGGTAAATCAGGATTAATGGATTCGAGTGCTGGGTGAGCTTCGTTGGCAATTTTGTACATCAGCGCGGCCATCGAATCACCCTTGAAGGGAGCTGGCCGGTGACCATCTGAAACAGCATGATAAAGAACAGAGTGATAATAAGGCCGACAAACCAGTCGCTCTTCCAGAATCCCTGTTTCATGATTTTATCTGTTTTGTTCTTGTTGTTTTAAAGCAGGTCTATCCATGTCGGTGATAAATCAGGCGATCTGCTTATTGTTTTTTTCTTTATATAGCTGAAAAACACCTGATTATCGCGCAGAAATCGTAAAACATTCTAACGTGTACTTTTTAGTATTACCCGAATTCGCGGTTAAGCCACGGATTCAGGTATTAATTAACACTTGGCGTATAGCTATGTGTCCGGCTCATTTGAAGATTGTTTGCCTCAATACATATGTAGCGGGCTTTCGTTGCGGAGCAAAATGCCGGCCATGGTGGTTCCTATGCGTTTGGTCAATCTATCCAGCAAGTCGTCTCTAACCGTATAATTAACGATGTCTTCATGGCCGATAACTTCTCTGGCCACATAGCCGGCACTGGCCAGTTCATCAACCAGACCGATTTCCAGGCTCTGTTCTCCCGTCCAGATCAGCCCCGAAAACAGCCCTTCGGTCTCTGACTTCAGGCGATCACCACGGCCCTCTTTAACCGCGTTGATGAATTGCTGATGAATGCTGTGCAGCATGGTTTGCAGGTGCTGGTTAGCTTCTTCATTAACCGGTGAAAAGGGGTCGAGCAGTGCCTTGTTTTCCCCGGCCGTGAGGGTGCGGCGTTCTATACCCAGTTTTTTCATGGCTTCAACAAAGCCGAAGTTGTCCATGCGCACGCCGATAGAGCCCACTATGCTGGCCTTGTCCGCATAGATTTTGTCGGCCGCCGCCGCGACGTAATAGCCCCCTGATGCACACATGTCGGTGATCACCGCATACAGTGGTGTGTCCGGGTATTCCTCGCGCAGGCGAATAATCTCGTCATAAATGTAGCCTGCCTGTACCGGTGTGCCGCCAGGGCTGTTAATGCGTAGTATGACGCCCATGGTGCTCTTATCTTTGAAGGCGCGGCGCAACGCTGTGACAATATTGTCTGAACTGGCGACTTCATTCTCGGCAATGAGGCCGGTTAAGTCGATCAGTGCGGTGTGTTTGTCGCTTATTTTTTTCGTGGAGATGTCGCTGCTGGAGAACATGACCAGCAAAGTGATCAGGTAACCGAAGGTCAGTAGCTTGAAAAAGATGCCCCAACGACGTGCGCGTTTCTGTTCGCGCAGGCCGGATTCAGCGAGTTTGGTGATAAGGCTTTTTTCCCACTCCGGATCTCGTTCATTCATAAGTTTGGTTTCACCTGTTTTTTAACGTGGCTGGTTAGTCGGTACTATATCGCGTGGGCTTTATTATGCGATAAAAAATTCGATAAATCTGCGACTCTGTCCAGGCATAATAAAGGCTTGTGTAGCAGCAGTCTATCAACAGTGTGCGCGCCATGGGTGACGGCGACGGCGTCAATACCGGCGTTTTTGGCCATCGCCAGATCATGTCCGGTATCGCCGATCATCAGTGCCTGTTCGGCGGACATACGGGTATCGTTGAGGATGCCCAGCAGCATTTCAGGGTGCGGCTTAGAGCGGTTTTCGCCGGCACAGCGGGTCGTGCTGAAATAGTGGCCCACCGGATGCTCCGCCAGCGAATGCTCCAGGCCGAGACGGCTTTTGCCGGTGGCAATCGCCAGCGTAAAGCCCCTGTGGTGCAGTTCGCCCAGCATTTCAGTGACGCCCTCAAACAGCGGTGCGGGAACTCTGTTTTCGTGTAGATAGTGATGACGGTAGCGCTCAGCCATCTGTTCAATCAGGCTTTGATGCTTGTCCGGGTGCAGTCCGGTAATGGCCTCCTGCAAGCCCAGGCCAATGACACTACGCGCCACATCTTCCGCGATGTCTTCACCACAGACAAATTTGCTGGCCGCGCGCAGGCTGGTGGTGATCTGCTCTATGGAGTCGATCAGTGTGCCATCCCAGTCAAAAACCAGCAGGGAGTAGGGTGTGTTTAAACTGTTCATGATTCGAGATTTTCAAGTAACTGTTGTAAGTCGGGACTCATTGGCGCTTCGATGACCAACGCCTGGCTGGAGGTGGCTGTGTGAGCGGGCAGTTCCAGTCGCGCCGCGTGCAGGAACAGGCGCTTGAGTCCGCGTTTTTTCATAACCTTATTAAACTCACTGTCGCCGTATTTCTTGTCACCGGCAACAGGGTGGCCGGCAGCAGCGGCATGGACGCGAATTTGATGGGTTCGACCGGTATCGATTTTAACTTCCACCAGACTGGCATCAGGGTAAATTTTTCGGGTCTCAAAATGACTGGTGGCGTGCTGGCCTTCTTCGTTGATTTCAACCATGTGCTCGCCGCTGCGCAGAATTTTCTTCAAGGGAGCATCAATGGTGTTGGTGCCGTGCCAGTGTCCGGCGACCAGCGCCAGATAATATTTGCCCAGGCCTGATCGGGTTTCATCGCGCAGCAGTTCATGCAACCAGAGTAAAGTGGTTCTGTTTTTGGCAATGAGCAGGCAGCCGCTGGTCTCGCGGTCGAGGCGGTGAACCAGTTCCAGAAACTGTTCCGGGTGCTGCTGCTTTAGCGCTTCGATTACACCGAAGGCAAGGCCGCTGCCGCTGTGCACGGCGATACCGGACGGCTTATTGAGTACCAGCAGGTACTCATTTTCGAACAGGATGGAAGTCTCAATCAGTTCGATTACCGAATCGGGAATCATTACTGTCTGCTCACTATTTATGCGGGCAGGAGGAATGCGGACATAGTCATCCAGCTTTAATTTGTAATGGGGTTTTTTGCGACCGCTGTTGACCCGCACCTGACCACTACGCAAAAGTTGGTAGACATGACTTCGGGGTACACCTTTGAGCTGGCCGAGCAAAAAATTGTCGATGCGCTGGCCGGCATGGTGGTCGTTAATTTGAACTATTTTGGCGCTCTGGTGGTCGGATTTCATGTGGATTAGAGCCAAAGTATGTGTGAATGTATGATTTTGATGCCTTTGGTAGCGCTTTCAGGTTGACCGTAGGGCTGCATTTTGACAGACTTCATGCTACTTGTGCTAGCGCAAGCTAGGAGGTTGTCGGATTTAGGGGATTGAAGCGTGGGAGTGGGAGAGTGAGCCCAAATTTTCCCGATTTTGAGGCGCATAGTTATTCTACGCAACGAAAAATCGGGGGGGATTTGGGCCGCTCTCCCTCTTCCGCAGCCAATTCATCCTGAATCCGACAGCCTCCCAGGATAACTACTAAGGACTTTTTCGACGACTCCACTTAAAAGGGAAGTCATCAAGGAACTTTTCCACGCTGTGACAGCGAAGAAAGTGCCACGAATAGCGTGGCCAGCAGGCCTCATCGGGAGGTCGGGCATACTAAAATTTACATATTCGCATATCTGTTTACAGGTTGCGGGTAATGTTAATAAGAGAAAACAACATTTAATGTATACCTCAGCTTTATTTACCGGAATCAATTTCACATTGCCTGAAATAGGCGTATTGGGAGCTTTAATCGCTCTGACCGGTACGCTATTTGCTCAGGCTTTAAGTCATGTGCGCCTACTAAAAATGGCCGCCATCGGTGAAGCGAAGCTGAGATCACCCTCAGGTTTAATAAACAATGAAAAGAATTTTAATCAACGCGACTCAGAAAGAAGAGATTCGTGTGGCCATGGTCGATGGTCAGCAACTCTACGATCTAGATGTCGAAATATCCTCTCAGGAGCAGAAGAAAGCCAACGTATATAAAGGTAAAATTACCCGCGTAGAGCCCAGTCTGGAGGCCTGTTTCGTCGATTACGGTGCAGAACGGCACGGTTTTCTACCTTTTAAGGAAATATCCCGCAGTTACTTCACCGAAGAAGCACGCAAGGCCGGTGGCCGTCCCGATATTCGTAGCGCGATTGCTGAAGGCACGGAAGTGGTCGTTCAGATTGAAAAAGAAGAACGCGGCAACAAAGGCGCTGCACTAACCACCTTTATCAGTCTGGCCGGGCGCTTCCTCGTGCTGATGCCGAACAATCCCCGTGCCGGCGGTGTTTCGCGCCGTATCGAAGGCGAAGACCGTAGCACCATCCGCGAAGCCATGAGCCAGCTCATCATTCCTGATGGCATGGGCATGATTGTGCGTACCGGGGGCATCGGTCGTTCGGTCGAGGAGCTGCAATGGGATCTGGATTACCTGCTACAGCTCTGGGATGCGTTTGAAAGCGCCGCCTCAGCCAGACCGGCACCCTTCCTGATTTACCAGGAGAGCAACGTCATTATTCGCGCCCTGCGTGATTATTTCAGAAATGACATCAACGAAGTGTTGATTGATTCGCCGGAAGTGTTCGAAACCGCCAAGCAGTTCATTGAGCAGGTCATGCCTAATCGCATTAACAAGATCAAGCTTTATGAAGATAACGTGCCCATGTTCAACCGTTTTCAGATTGAGAATCAGATCGAATCGGCCTATAGACGTGAAGTGCAACTGCCCTCAGGCGGGGCGATTGTTATCGACCATACTGAAGCGCTGATTTCCATCGATATTAACTCCGCGCGTGCCACCAAAGGCAGCGACATTGAAGAGACCGCACGCAATACTAATCTTGAGGCGGCGGACGAGATTGCCCGTCAGTTACGTTTGCGTGATCTGGGCGGACTGGTGGTGATTGATTTCATCGACATGATGGCGGCGCGCAATCAGCGCGAAGTTGAAAACCGTCTGCGTGACGCGGTGGCGATTGACCGCGCACGGGTACAGATTGGCCGTATTTCACGCTTCGGCCTGCTGGAGATGTCACGTCAGCGCCTGAAACCTTCGTTGGGTGAGGCGACGCAAATTGTATGTCCACGCTGTAGCGGTAATGGCACCATCCGTACCGTTGAGTCACTGGCGTTGTCGCTGGTGCGTATCGCTGAGGAGGAGGCGCTTAAGGAGAGCACCGGTCGTGTTGAAGTGCATGTGCCGGTCGATGTAGCGACCTTTATGTTGAATGAAAAACGCAAGGCCATTGCCAACGTCGAAAGTCAGACGGGTGTGCAAATTCTGGTCATCGCCAGCACCGCGCTGGAAACGCCGCAATACCGTGTTGAACGTGTCCGCAAGGATGAGATGGCAGATAGCAGTGAATTGGCTAGTTACCAGCAATCGGATGTCATTGATCAAACTTACAATCCTGATCAGCATAAAGAAAAAGTGATTCAGCCTGAGCGAGCAGCGGTTGCTAGCATCATGCCCACTCAGCCCAAGCCAGCAGTATCGACATCAGCACCAGCATCGGTCGTTGCTGAGAAAATAAATTCAAAAGGATTTCTGGCGACCATCGTCTCGTTGTTTAAGGGTGAAGATCAGGAAAAAATTGCCACAGAGGATAAGAAACGGCCCGTGGCGACCCAGGGTGGTAGCCGAGGCGGACGCGGACAGGCACAGGGAGGCGCTCGTCGTCGGCCTGCACAGAGTCAGCAACAGGATAAGGCGTCGAAGGGTAGCAAGCCACATACGCCAAAAGGCGGTGGTAAGAGCAAGCAGCCGGCGCTCAAGGAGGAGAGTAAAGCTGTTGCGGCAGTGAAAGAAGAGAAAGCCGAGCAGGCACCATCCAGTCGCCGTGGTCGTCGGGGAGGCAGTCGCCGCCGTCGGGATAATCGTGATAGACCTGCCGGGCAGGAAGCTCAGGCACAGCAGGATCAGAGCGCACCGAATCAAGCAACTGAAGCGAAAAGTGCACCATCGCAGCCGGCTCATGATCAGGTTAAAATCGAACAGGATAAGCTAAAGCAGGCAAACAAGCCCAGGCAGCCGAAGTCTGAGCAGCAGGTGCCTGAGACTCAACCGTCTACAGTGCCGCAAGCGGACACAGCCGTGCCCTCGAAGGATTCCGGAAACGCCGTTGAAAAACCCAAACGCGAAATTAGCGGTAATATTTCCGCATCATCCAGGGCCGCGGCGTCGACTTCTGTCGCAACACCTGCAGCTACAGAGGCACCCGCACCCTTAGCCGCAGCGGCATCCGCACCAACGGTAGCGCCTGCTCCTGTAGCTGCGGCACCTACGCCGGTATCTGTAGAACCTGCTA
>JAVVEE010000027.1:0-23508 GCA_032251315.1 Gammaproteobacteria bacterium | reverse complement strand
CTAAGGAACCTGCTAAGGAACCTGCTAAGGAACCTGCTAAGGAACCTGCTAAGGAACCTGCTAAGGAACCTGCTAAGGAACCTGCTAAGGAAAAGACCGAAAAGGATACTTCGCGCGAATAGGTTTAAATAGTATGATGTTTTTGCAGGTGGGCGACCAGCCCGTCTGCAGCCTCTTCGATCAGATCGAGCACCGTCTCAAAGCCGTTACCGCTGCCATAATAAGGGTCAGGTACTTCTTTGACGCGGGTGTTGGCTGAGAAGGTCAGAAAGGGGTGAACTTTATCTTCCAGTCCGACAGGGCAGATAGCCTGTAGATCGTCCATGTTGCTCATGTCCATGGCAATAACATAATCAAACTCCTCAAAATCATCCGTCTTCACTTTGCGTGCACGTTGCGAGCTCAGGTCTATATTACGTTTGCCGGCGGCTTGCTGTGAGCGAGGGTCAGGTGGATTACCGATATGATAAGCATGGGTGCCGGCAGAATCGATATAAACTTTCTCGCTCAGACCCGCTTCAGCGATTTTATGTCTGAATACGCCCTCGGCGGTGGGTGAGCGACAGATATTGCCCATGCAGACAAACAGAATTTTAATCATATTTCAGATTCCCGGAAAAGGTTGGTTTATAAATCATAGAGGATGCTTTTTTCGGCATCTAAATATGGGCCCGTTTTTCTTTATTAAAAAGTGCATTTCCAGTCTCGTTGTAATGACTGAATTATTTGAAATTTACCTGAACCCGTGGTTTAAACGTGGATGTTTGGTGCAAGATATTGGTTTCACAGGGGTTTCAAAAAATCTTAGCTTCACCCATAGGTTAAGCGGGCATTTTTTGATTCGCTGTGGAATCAAGAGCTTGTGCCAGGCGCCGCGGTTAAGCCACGGATTCAGGATTTAATAATCAGGCAATGATAAAAGCATCGGGCTAAATAATGGCGGTAAGTTTTAATGGTAACAACTTAAATCAGAATACTCATTATACGCAGGAGTAAAAGGGTATAAAAGTAAAATGTCTGATTGGAATTACCTGTTCAATGCCGGTAAATATTGCAGTGATCCTCCATCGAAATTTTGCGGATATAACAGCTGCACTGTATAAGGGGCTTCGGTTGGCGCTCGCTGAATATCATCCGCTACGTGTTTCAGGTTCCAGTTAGATGCCGAGAGCGCATCTCAATGCCCGGGTTAGCGATGAACCTGCTAATCCGTTAATATACGTCACCTTATTTCAATAAAAACTGAATAACCATGCTGCACATATACAATAGTCTGACGCGTAAGAAAGAGCTTTTCATCCCCATCGAACCGGGTAAGGTGAAAATGTATGTCTGTGGCATGACGGTTTATGACCTGTGTCATCTGGGGCATGCGCGAGTGCTGGTGGTTTTTGATGTGGTGACGCGTTTTCTGCGCCATAGCGGCTATCAGGTTCATTATGTGCGCAATATTACCGATATCGATGACAAGATTATTGCCCGCGCTAATGACAACGGTGAGGACTTTAATGCCCTTACAGCGCGTTTTATTCAGGCCATGCATGAAGATGCCGCTGAGCTGGGCGTGCTGCCGCCCGACGAGGAGCCGGCAGCAACCGCTTCCATGGCCGGTATTATCAGTATGATCGAAACCCTGATCGAAAAAGGCCACGCCTACGCTGCGGATAATGGCGACGTCTATTACGACGTCAGCTCCTTTGAAAATTATGGCCAGTTGTCCGGCAAGCGTCTGGAAGATCTGCGTGCGGGTGAGCGGGTTGCAGTGGATCTGAATAAAGATGACCCTCTGGATTTTGTGCTGTGGAAGGCTTCCAAGCCGGATGAACCTTCCTGGGATTCACCCTGGGGCAAGGGCCGTCCTGGCTGGCATATCGAATGTTCGGCTATGTCCACCTGCTGTCTGGGCAACCATTTTGATATTCACGGCGGCGGCCAGGACTTGCAATTTCCGCATCATGAAAATGAAATCGCCCAGTCAGAAGCGGCCACCGGTGAAAAGTTTGTCAATCTGTGGATGCACAACGGGTTCGTGCGCATCAATGATGAAAAAATGTCCAAGTCACTGGGCAACTTTTTTACCGTGCGCGAAATTCTGAAGCTGTATCAGGGTGAAGAGATCCGCTATTTCGTTCTGGCCAGCCACTACCGCAGCCCCCTGAACTACTCTGATCAATTGCTGGATTCGGCGCGGTCATCGTTAACCCGCCTGTACAATGCTTTGCGGGGTTTGGAGCTGCCACTGGTGAAGGTGGGCGAAGATGAGGCCGAGACCCGCTTTAACAGCGCCATGGAAGATGATTTCAACACTTCAGAAGCCATCGCCGTATTGTTTGATCTGGCCGGGCAGGTAAACCGCTTACGTGAAACCGACCCCGGAAAGGCAGCACGCAAAGCGGCGGTATTGAAAAAACTGGGCAATGTATTAGGTCTGCTGGAAGCTGATCCTGAAGCTTATCTGCAAGGCAGTACAGGTGAAGGTGTGGATGTAGCGCACATTGAGGCATTAATTCAGCAGCGACTGGATGCCCGTGCGAACAAAGACTGGGCTGAGGCGGATCGAATTCGTGATGTGCTGAATGCATTAGGTGTTGAGCTGGAAGATAAGGCAGGTTCGACCAGCTGGCGCCGGGCATAAACAGCGACTGCGGCAATCAGGACGGCATCAGCTAAGAGAGGCGGTGAAGCAGGGTGCAAAGGCGATAATCAAGTGTGGCTCAGAGTGCCGGAATAAAACCGCAGATAAGGATTGCCTGCTCCTAACTACTTGTAACTTCGGCCTAATCCGGCTAGACTTCGCGCCCAGTCAATTTGACTATCCTTGCTCCACCATATTATTGATGGGGGGCTTTAACCCAAGAGGAATATTATGCGACACTACGAAATAGTGTTTCTGGTTCATCCTGACCAGAGCGAACAAGTTACAGCCATGATCGACCGCTATAAAGGCATGATCGAAACAAATGGTGGAAAAATCCACCGTATTGAAGATTGGGGTCGACGCCAGTTGGCCTATCCGATCAAGAAAATCTACAAAGCTCATTATGCGCTGATGAATATCGAGTGCGATGAAGCCACGCGCGAAGAACTCGAAACTGCTTTCCGCTTTAATGATGCCGTTATTCGTAGCATGATTATGAAGTGTGATGAAGCGCGCACAGAAATGTCACCGCTGGCCAAAGCCAAGGCTGAAGAGGATGCCGCGCCAAAACGTGCACCACGTGTTGAGCCTGCTGCAAGCACTGCCGAAAAAACTGAGACACCGGCTGGGGATGAAGCAGGCAAAGACGCAGCCGCTCCTACCGAAACAACCACTGCTGAGTAAGCGAGGAAAATTATAATGTCATCCTATTTTAGACGTAAACGTTATTGTCGTTTTACTGCAGAAGGAATCACGCAATCAGATTATAAAGATCTCGAATTTCTCAAGAGCTATATTTCAGAAAGCGGAAAGATCGTACCAGCACGTATTACCGGTACCAAAGCCAAGTATCAGCGTCAGGTTACACGCTCGATTAAACAGGCTCGTTATCTGGCGTTATTGCCTTATTCAGATAGCCACGGTTAATTGTTTCAATAACTGAAGAACTGTTATTGATGCAGTCTTTATACAGAGGATTGCAACAGATACATGGTATTTCTGGCTAGATTCATCCTTAAAGGCCCGAGTCAGGCAGCATTAGTGGCGGCAACAACAGCGATGCTGGGTGTTCTCTTCGCGCCTGCTATCTGGCTAAGTGCTGCAGCGATAGCGCTGGTTGCTCTGGTTAAAAAGGGGCGGCAGGCGCTAATAGTGACAGCTATAGCCGCAGTTGGCACCATGTTGTTCGCCGGCCTGATATTTGCCTCGCCGTCAATGAGCCTTTATTTTGTGCTGGCGGCCTGGTTACCGGTGTTGATTGCCGCCCAGCTGTTGCGCCATGTTTCACTCGAGGCCAGCTTGCAGGCAATGGCAGGATTGGCGCTGGTGGTGATCACCGGGCTGTACAGTTTTTTTCCGGAGATGGGAGAAATCTGGCGCGAGCCTCTGGATGTAATGGTGCAGCAGCTGCTAGAAAGCTCACCGGAACAGTTTGATATCGAGTCACTGCGTGAAATTCAGGAATGGGTCATCAGGATGATGCCCGGATTCCTGGTCAGCAGCGTTTTTCTGGGGACCCTGATCAGTCTGTTTCTGGCCCGGTGGTGGCAATCGGCGATTGTGAATCCAGGCGGATTCGGCAGGGAGTTTCAGGCGCTGTTGCTGGGTAAGATTTCAGCGATGATTGCACTAGCGATTATCACCGCGGCATTACTGGCAGGTTCCGCATTATGGTATGCTATGTTGTTGATTGTTCTGCTGTTATATACAACGCAGGGCATGTCAATATTGCATGCCGTGTTCAAGGGGAGGCAGCTGAATAAAATTTGGTTGTATCTAATTTATCTGGCGATGTTTTTATTGCCGGAAGTGGTGGCAATGCTGATTCTATTAGGAATCGCAGATGCCTGGGTAGACTTTAGAAGGCGATTGATTACCGTTTAATCGATTGCCTGATTTACTATAGAGGTTATGAACGATGGAAGTCATTTTAGTTGAAAAAATTGATCGACTGGGTGGATTGGGCGATCTGGTTAATGTGAAATCGGGTTTTGCTCGCAATTACCTTTTGCCTACCGGCAAAGCGAAAGTGGCTACACCTGCTAACGTTGCCGAAGTTGAAGCACGTCGCGTCGAATTTGAAAAGAACGCTGCCGATGCTCTGACTGCGGCTGAAGCCAAACGCGAACAGCTGACCAAACTGGAAGTGAGTGTCTCCTCCAAATCGGGTACTGAAGGTCGCTTGTTTGGTTCAGTGGGCAATGCCGATATCGCTGAGGCAATTACAGCAGCGGGTGTCGAAGTGGCTAAGCGTGATGTACGTCTACCGGAAGGCCCCATCCGTCTCGCCGGTGACTATGAAATCACCGTGCATCTGCACGCTGATGTAGACGCTGTGGTAAAAGTCACAGTTATTGGTGACGAAGGCTAAGTGTTTTTAAAGATAGCGGTTTTTGCGCAGCTGTTGCAGTGAGTTTGTCCTGCAACCGGCAAAAACAGGCATTTTTAGAATTAACTTAATGTTGTTAGTAAAAAAAGGCTCGCCTGATGGTGAGCCTTTTTCGATTTTATGGCACTATTAGCGCATGTCCGATACTGTTACTTTTCCTACTTCTAAACGCCCCGATGGCCTCAAGGCGCCACCGCATTCTATCGAGGCGGAGCAGGCCGTCATAGGTGGTCTGTTGCTGGATAACCGCGCCTGGGAGAAAATCGCCGACCGCATTTATGAAAAGGATTTCTATCGCCAGGATCATCGGATGATTTTCAGGGCCATTGGTGCACTGGAGGCCAAGAGTCAGCCCTTTGACGTGGTTACGCTCTCCGAATGGCTGGCGCGGAATGAGGAGCTCGAAGATGCCGGTGGACTGGCCTATCTGGGACGTCTGGCCAAAGATACGCCCAGCGCCGCAAACATTCTGGCCTATGCCGACATTGTGCGCGAACGTTCGGTATTGCGTCAGCTAATTGATGTCGGTACCGACATCGCCGACAGTGGTTTCAGGCCCGAAGGTAGAGATTCCACCGAGCTGCTCGAAAATGCAGAGAAAAGCGTGTTTGCCATCGCTGAGCAGAAGGTGCGCGGCCAGACCGGGGTTAGAGCCATCAGTCAGGTGCTGGCCAAAACGGTCGAGCAGATCGATCATCTGTTTGAAACTAAAGGCGCTGTCTCCGGCGTATCTTCGGGATTTACCGATCTGGATAAACAAACCACCGGCTTTCAGGCGGGGGATCTGGTGATTGTCGCGGGGCGTCCTTCAATGGGCAAAACCACCTTTGCAATGAACATTGCTGAATCAGCCGCCATTTCCGGCAAGCTGTCTGTAGCGGTGTTCAGCATGGAGATGCCCGGCGAGCAACTGGCAATGCGCATGATCTCTTCGCTGGGGCGTATCGACCAGCACCATATCCGTACCGGTGAACTGACTGATGAAGATTGGCCGCGCATCACCTCTTCGATTCACATGCTTTCTGAAACCAAGCTGTTTATTGATGATTCACCGGCGATGTCACCGAGTGAAGTGCGCGCCAGAGCCCGGCGCATCAAGCGTGAACACGGCCTGGGACTGATTGTTATCGACTACCTCCAGCTGATGCAGATTTCCGGCAGCAGTGAGAACAGGACCAACGAAATTTCCGAGATTTCGCGCAGTTTGAAAGCGCTGGCCAAGGAGATGGCGGTGCCGGTAATTGCCCTGTCTCAGCTCAACCGTAGCCTTGAACAACGCACGGACAAGCGTCCGGTGATGTCAGACCTGCGTGAGTCGGGCGCGATCGAGCAGGACGCGGATATCATTCTGTTCGTCTATCGTGACGAGGTTTATAACGAAGACAGCGAGCAGAAGGGCACGGCTGAAATCATCATCGGTAAACAGCGTAATGGTCCTATTGGTAAAGTGCGCCTGACCTTCCACGGTAAATACACCCGTTTCGATGACCACATACCCGAAAAATACAGCAATGAGGGTTTTGAGTAGGCTTTGATGCCCATCTACAGCCTCGATCATGATGCGCACAAGAACCGCACAAATCTGCATTGATCACGAAGCGCTCCGCCATAATTTTCAACGCGTAAAAAGCCTTGCCGGTGACAGCAAAGTCATCGCCGTGATCAAGGCCAATGCTTACGGTCACGGCGCGCAGGCGGCGGCCGATGCATTCTCTCAGGCCGATGCCTTTGCCCTGGCCACTGCCGGTGAAGCCATAGCCCTGCGCCATTCAGGCATTACCCGGCCTTTGATTGCATTGCAGGGTTGTTTCGATAGCGAAGAGCTGAAAACACTCTCCGAACTGAATATCCAGACAGTGGTTCATCAGCCCCACCAGATCGCACTATTAGAGCAGTGCCCCGAGCTCAAGCTGGATGTTTGGCTGAAGGTCGATACCGGCATGCATCGACTGGGCATGCCACTGGCAATGGTGGAGAGCGCATATCAGAGGCTTCGGGCCTGTAAATCGGTCGGGCATCTCCGTCTGATGAGTCATCTGGCGAATGCCGACGAGCCGGATCACGCCAAAAATAATGAGCAGCTGTCAGCCCTTGATCGCTTGCATGAAACGCTCAACCTGGAAACCAGCATGGCCAATTCCGCAGCACTGGTGGCGCTGCCGGAGAGCCGTCTGCAATGGGTGAGGCCAGGCATCATGCTATATGGTTCATCGCCCTTGCTGGCCAAAACCGCTGCCGAGCTGGACCTGAAAGCGGCGATGAATTTTGATTCGAAACTGATTGCCGTGCAGCAGCTGCAGCAGGGCGATGAGATTGGTTACGGCAGCACCTGGCAATGCCGGCAGGCCATGAGGGTAGGCATAGTGGCGGCAGGTTATGCGGACGGCTATCCGCGCCATGCCGCATCGGGCACGCCGGTCTGGATTAATAACACCCTCTGCCCTCTGCTGGGTCGGGTCTCCATGGACAGCCTCTGCGTCGATCTGCAAGGCGTAGCCGCTGAAGTCGGTGATCGGGTCGTGCTCTGGGGTAAAGAGCTATCAGTGGACGTGGTGGCGGAACATGCCGGCACTATCAGCTATGAGCTGTTGTGTCACGCCGGTGCAGGCTTTGTCTCATCAACAGTATGATGGCACCGCTCAATGTTATAGCTGTAAGTGATAGCGCGCTTTGAGCTTACATTTTTTATCGGAGTGGTCTATTTTAGTCAGAGAATATTATTTTAAATAAGACATGTAACAACGTATTTTTATGGAGTGGAGAATGGACAGTAAAAAATTATGGGTTTCAGCATTGCTGGTGGCTTCGGTTTCACTGACCGGTTGTAGCGGCAGTACCGCGATGTTTCGCGGTGATATCAGCAACACCGGAAAGATGGCCGATTCAGGCCCCACTTCTCTGGATAAGCTGGTCTGGAAACATAATTTTCCGGACAAGGTTTATGCCTCGCCCGTGGCTGATAGCAACAATGTTTATCTCGGCAGTAACGATGGACAGCTGTATGCGCTTGACCAGAACAGCGGCAGGATCAAGTGGAGTTTTAGAACCGGTGGTAATGTTGAGTCAACGGTAGCGCTGGCAGATGGTTATGTATTTATCGGCAGCTGGGATAATAACTTATATGCCGTTGACGCCGAAACGCGCGCAGTGCACTGGAAATTCCCGGTTAAAGGGCCGATCTCTTCTTCACCACTGGTTCATGAAGGCATGGTTTATGTCGGTGCCGAAGACGGCAAAATGTACGCGATAGATATCGAGACCGGTCGGGAGAAATGGCAGTTTGATGCCGAAGGCGGGATTTACAGTTCACCGGCGATGAAAAACGACCTGATCTTTTTCGGCACACTCAAGGGCATGATGTACGCCGTGAATGCAGAAAGCGGACAGGAGTTCTGGCGCTTCCCGCTACGCAACAAAATACATTCATCACCCGCCGTTGATGATGAAAACGTTTACTTCGGTAGCGATGACAAACATGTATATGCGGTTAATATACAAACCGGTCAGCAGACATGGCGCAAGAAAACAGCAGGCCAGGTATTGTCTTCACCGGCTCTCAGTGGCGACCGGGTTTTTGTCGGCAGCAAAGACGGTTATGTCTATGCCTATGACAAAGAAACCGGTACCCGTGAATGGGAGTATCGCACTCAGGGGCCGGTGTTTTCATCACCCGTGATTGCATCAGGTGCCGTCTATATCGGCAGCACCGACCATAATCTCTACGTATTAAAAGAATCCGATGGTAGCCTGATGTGGAAGTACAATACCGCAGACAAGATTTTTTCATCGCCCGTGGTCAGCAATGGCAAAGTATTCTTCAACAGCGTCGACGGTGTCTTGTACGTGGTTAAGTAATAATAGATGGGCCGATATTCAGCCATCACGCCATGAATAATCTGTACAGGAGTTTCGAAGGAAGGTGAAACATTCACCGCAGAGAAAACCTTAATTATTTTCTTATAACTTTTTATTTTTCTGCATAACATGCAGCAAAAGTGAATATGACTTTATAAAAAATTATTTCTCTGCGTTCTCTGCGCCTCTGCGGTGAATACGGGTTTTAAATATCTATCAACTTATGGACGCAGCTTATCGCTTCAGATATTTAAGCTTGCCCTCAACGCCGTCCCACTCTTCGGCGTCTTCCAGCGGATCCTTGCTCTCGTTGATCACTGGCCACTCGAGGCTGAGTTCAGCGTTCAGTGCCAGAAACTCAGCCTGATCTGCGGGCAGGTCATCATCGGCATAGATTGCATTGGCCGGACATTCAGGCTCGCACAGGGTGCAATCGATGCATTCTTCGGGATCGATAACCAGAAAATTAGGGCCTTCATGGAAACAGTCGACCGGACAAACATCAACACAATCAGTGTATTTGCATTTAATGCAGTTTTCACCCACTACATAAGTCATGGTTTGGCTCCTAAAAATGGTCAATGAAACAACAGGCGAAATACTAGCACAGTGAATGCTGCACGGGTGGCAGTAGATAGTTTAAAATCGGTGCAAATTTTAAGTGACCACACGGAGAGATAATGACAACTATAAGAAAGGCCGTATTCCCTGTTGCCGGACTGGGTACCCGCTTTCTACCGGCGACCAAAGCAGTTGCCAAAGAGATGCTCACCATTGTTGACAAGCCGCTGATTCAATATGCGGCGGAAGAGGCCGAGAAAGCGGGCATTGATACGCTGATTTTTGTTCTGGGGCGAACCAAAAACTCCATCATTGACCATTTTGATAAAGCCTATGAGCTGGAAAGTGAATTAGCCCTTCGCAATAAAACCGAATTATTAAAAATTGTCAAAGACACCGTACCTGATGGGGTCAATTGTGTTTTTATTCGCCAGTCTGAAGCGCTGGGACTTGGGCACGCCGTTCTGTGTGCCGAAGCGGTAGTGGGTAATGAGCCGTTTGTGGTAATTCTGCCGGATGATCTGATCGACAGTGAAGGCGATAACTGCACCCAGCAAATGATGGATGTTTATGATGAATACCAGTGTTCGGTGATCGGCACACAGACCATTAATATCACCGAGAGTAATCATTACGGCATGGTAGCCGGACCGACAATTAGAGACGGTCTATCACGGGTCGATGAGATTATTGAAAAACCTTCACCTGCCGAAGCACCTTCTGATCAGGCCATCGTCGGGCGCTACATACTCACGCCTGCTATTTTTGAGGTATTAAAAACCACCGAGTGCGGTGCCGGTGGCGAGATTCAGCTTACTGACGGTATTGCCGAACTGCGTAAGCGGGAAGAGGTTTATGCTTACAGTTTCGTAGGCAAGCGTTATGATTGCGGCAGTAAAATCGGCTATCTAAAGGCCACCGTCGAAT
Organism: Gammaproteobacteria bacterium; assembly: GCA_032251315.1. GTDB lineage: Bacteria > Pseudomonadota > Gammaproteobacteria > SZUA-229 > SZUA-229 > LH-M37. The sequence continues at coordinate 13,138 of JAVVEE010000027.1, read as the reverse complement.
ATGCGCTTAAGCATAATGATCTGGCGGATGAGTTCAGGCAATATCTGCGGCAGGTGAGCGTGTAAAACGCTGTTTTAAGTATCAGCAGAAATAAAAAAGGCCGGCTATATGCCGGCCTTTTCATGTTTGGCTCCTCGACCTGGGCTCGAACCAGGGACAAACGGATTAACAGTCCGTTGCTCTACCAACTGAGCTATCGAGGAATGGTGCTCTTCTCAGGCTCTCGCCTTGATCGGAGGCGGTATGCTACCGACTTGACCACTGTGGGTCAATACTTAATGCACGATTGTGGTTTATTTAACCCGAATTAATGGCCGTCGCGATTCTGCTGAGTGCTTTTTCCAGGTTTTCCATGCTGGTGGCGTAGGAAAGTCGCAGGTGGCCGTCAGTACCGAATGCAGAACCGGGGACAACGGCGACTTCGGCTTTCTCCAGCAGATACTGCGCCAGTTGTACGTCATCATCGACGCCATCCATACGATCAATGACGGCGTGAAAAGAGGGGAAACTGTAGAAGGTGCCGTCACTGGGCAGGCACTCTACGCCTTCCATCTTGTTCAGCGTTGCCAGCACGTAATCATGACGCTGTTTGAAAGTGTCGCACATAATTTTCAGAAAACCTTGATCGCCATTCAGGGCCGCTTCGGAGGCGACCTGAGCAATCGAGCAGGGGTTGGAGGTGCTCTGTGACTGCACCTTCTTCATCTCCTTGATGAGATCGGCCGGGCCGGCACCGAAGCCGATGCGCCAGCCGGTCATGGAATAGGCCTTGGAGACGCCGTTGAGGATGACGGTACGATCTTTCAGCTGCGGGCAGACATTGAGGATGTTATTGAAACCCTCGTCGGTCCAGACGATGTGCTCGTAGATGTCATCGGTGACGATCATGATTTCCGGATGCTTGAGCATCACCTCAGCCAGCGCTGACAACTCCTTGCGGGTATAGGCCTTGCCTGATGGGTTGGAGGGGCTGTTGAGAACCACCAGTCGGGTGCGTGCAGTGATCGCCGCTTCTAGCTGTTCGGGAGTGATCTTGAAAGACTGCTCGATGCCACTGTTGATGATGACCGGTTCAGCTTCGGCCAGCTTGACCATGTCCGGGTAGGAGACCCAGTAAGGCGCCGGAATAATGACCTCATCGCCGGCGTTTAATAACGCCTGCGCCATGTTGTAAAATACTTGCTTACCACCGACGGAAACCATCACCTCATCAGCGCTGTAATCGAGACCGTTATCGCGTTTGAATTTGTTTATAATGGCCTGCTTCAGTCCGGCGGTGCCATCTACCGCGGTATATTTGGTAAAACCGTCCTGAATGGCTTGAATGGCAGCCGTCTTAATATAATCCGGTGTATCGAAGTCAGGTTCGCCGGCCGCCAGTCCGATGACGTCACGGCCCTGTGCACGTAGCTGGTTGGCCAGTGCTGTAACCGCGAGAGTAGGCGATGGTTTGACTCGTTGGACGCGAGCAGATGTTTGAATTTTCAACTGTATGATTCCGTATGCTGCAAAGTTTATAAATCGAAAAGCTCTATTTTAAGACAACTCGGGTTAATTATCATTAATTCCGGACAACTCCATAAAATAGCGATTATTTTGTAATGACTAATCCGAGTGTTTTTAACAAATCATATGCCTAAACAATTCGAAATAGTAACCGACTACGAACCGGCAGGTGACCAGCCTGAAGCCATTGCCGCTTTGATGGAGGGTATCGAAGCCGGACTGGCAAAGCAAACTCTGCTGGGTGTGACAGGCTCGGGCAAGACGTTTACCATCGCCAATATCGTCCAGATTACCCAGCGCCCCACCATCGTGCTGGTGCCCAATAAGACGCTGGCGGCGCAGTTTTATGGCGAGATGAAAGAGTTTTTTCCGCATAACGCGGTGGAATATTTTGTCTCCTACTATGATTACTACCAGCCCGAAGCCTATGTGCCCGCCAGTGACACCTTTATCGAAAAAGACGCCTCGGTGAACGAGCACATCGAGCAGATGCGGCTGTCGGCCACCAAGGCGCTGATGGAGCGTAAAGACACGATTATTGTTGCCACGGTTTCGGCGATCTATGGTCTGGGTGATCCGGAATCCTATTTTTCGATGGTGTTGCATCTGGTGCGCGGTGATCTGGTCGATCAGCGCCAGATTCTGCGCCGCCTGGCTGAGCTGCAATACACCCGTAACGACATGGAGCTGAGGCGGGGCTGTTATCGGGTACGCGGTGATGTCATCGATATACACCCGGCTGATTCCGAAAAGGAGGCGGTGCGCATCGAACTGTTCGACGAGGAGATTGAAGGCCTGAGTTTTTTTGATCCGCTCACCGGTGAAGTTCTGCGCAAGGTGGCGCGATTAACCGTCTACCCCAAAACGCACTACGCCACGCCGCGCGACATGATTGTAAAAGCGATCGGCCAGATTCGCGAGGAGCTGCGCGAACGTCTGGATGAACTCAGAGCCGCGGACAAGCTGGTCGAAGCGCAACGCCTCGAGCAGCGCACCCGCTTTGACCTGGAGATGATGCAGGAGCTGGGCTATTGCAACGGGGTCGAAAACTATTCGCGTTATCTGTCGAACCGAAACGCGGGTGATCCACCCCCCTGTTTATTCGATTACCTGCCGGATAACGCCTTGATGGTGATCGATGAAAGTCATGTTTTAATCCCGCAGCTGGGCGCCATGTACAAGGGCGATCGTTCACGCAAGGAGAATCTGGTGAATTTTGGTTTCAGGCTGCCCTCGGCGCTGGATAACCGGCCGCTGCGTTTTGATGAATTCGAAAAAATGATACCGCAGACCATCTTCGTTTCGGCAACGCCGGGTGTTTATGAAGCGGAGAAAAGTGATGCGGTGGTCGAGCAGGTGGTTCGACCTACAGGCCTGCTCGATCCGGTCATCGAAGTGCGTCCGGTGACAACCCAGGTGGATGACGTGCTCTCTGAAATCAATCAACGCGTAGCATTAAATGAACGGGTGCTGATTCTGACCTTGACCAAACGCATGGCGGAAGATTTAACCGATTACCTTACAGAGCACAATGTCCGGGTGCGCTATCTGCATTCCGATATTGACACGGTAGAGCGGGTGGAGATTATTCGTGACCTGCGTCTGGGGGTGTTTGACGTGCTGGTCGGCATTAATCTGCTGCGCGAAGGTCTGGATTTGCCGGAGGTTTCCCTGGTTGCTATTCTCGACGCGGACAAGGAGGGCTTCTTACGTTCCGATCGCTCACTGATTCAGAGCATCGGACGGGCCGCGCGTAATGTTCGGGGCAAGGCGATTTTGTACGCTGACAAAATTACCGGCTCAATGCAACGCTCCATCGACATCACGCAGGCACGCAGAGAGAAACAGCACATCTACAATGAGGAGCGGGGCATTATTCCGAAGGGCATCATTAAAAGAATCTCCGATGTTATGGAATACGGTTACGATGATAAAAATTTAACCGCCAGAGACAGTGCGCGTTTACAGGTTGCCGAAGAGCATGCGCTATATGCATCGATGTCACCGAAAAAATTAGCGGCCGAGATAGAAAAGCTGGAGAAAAAAATGTACGAACACGCCCGCAACCTCGAATTCGAAGAAGCCTCCACCATCCGTGACAGACTGGAAGAGGTGAAACGTCTGGCGTTGGGGCCGGTTTAAAGAAAAAATTGTCTGCGGTGAAAATTGTTTTATTAAGTTTCAACTGATAGATTTTATATTCTGTTCGTCATCGAAACACCACAGTTTAGGTTTTTTGATAAAGTGGCCCTGGGCATAATCGACGTTGATGTCACCCAGCAGATCAAAAATGGCTTTGCTTTCCACGTATTCGGCCACTGTTTTCAAGCCCATCTCGTGACCGATGTCGTTGATGGCGACGACAATGGCCCGGTCAGTAGAATCGGTCACCATGTTCTGGATGAACTCGCCGTCTATTTTGAGATAATCAACCGGAAGACTTTTCAGGTAGGAGAATGAACTCAGGCCACAGCCGAAGTCATCGAGTGCGAACATACAGCCCATGGCTTTTATCTTGTTGACCAGTTCAATGGCGACACCCAGGTTTGAGATAACAACCGTTTCGGTGATTTCAAAACAGATGATATCGGGAGGTATTTTGAAGTGATTGAGCTGATCGCGAATAAATTTGACAATGCTGTTGTCGCAAAGCGTCTGCCCGGAGAGGTTGATGTTGTAGATTTTTCTATCGTCGGCGGATTCACGCCGGATATTTTTGAAGGTGGTGCTGATTATCCAGCGATCAATCACCGGCATCATTTCATAACGTTCGGCTGCAGGTAGAAAAGCCAACGGGGCTATGATTTCCCCCTCTTTACCCAGCATGCGCAGTAACACTTCGTAATGCGGCGTGAGGCCGTTTTTAATAGCGGTGATTTTTTGTGTGGCCAGTCTGAAGCGGTCTTCTTTCAGGGCATCCTGAATCCGGGTGAGCCACTGTATCTCACCATGACGTTTTTCAATTTCAACATCGTCTTCGGCGTATATATGTATTCTATTTCGCCCAAGATCCTTGGCGATGTAGCAGGAGGCATCGGCGCGGCGCAGAATGTCCTGAAGCGTGCCGCTGTCTTTTGTAATAGCGACTACGCCGATGCTGACGCCGATATCGAAAACCTTTTTATTCCAGGTGAAAGTGAAGTTCTTGATGGCGGTGCGCAGTGAGTCAGCGATAGCGATGGCATCTTTAATAGAGCAGTTAAAAATAATGATGCCGAATTCATCGCCACCCAGACGTGCCAGACAGTCGCTGGCGCGAATACTGTGGGGCATCAGCCTGGAAAGTTCCCGTAACAGCTGATCACCGGCCATATGACCGCAGGTGTCGTTTACGATCTTGAATTGATCGAGGTCGAGGTAGCAGAGGGCATGTTTGCGATTGTCTTCATTGGCACTGCGTATTGCCTGAGCCAGTTGACGTTCGAATTCTCTGCGGTTGAGCAGGCTAGTCAGAGAGTCGTGGGACGCCTGAAATTCCAGTTCGCGGGAAAGATTGCGGATGTGTGAGGTGTTTATAAATACCAGTACCGCACCGATAATATCACCATGCCTGTCTTTGAGGGGAGAGGCGGAAGTTTCAATCGAGTATTCATTTCCGTGCGCACCAATCAATAACATGGGCTCGCTGTATTCGATCAGGCATTCCTGGTTCAGGCAATCAAAAATAGTGCTGTCGACTTCGGCATGGTCGGCTTCACTGACAATAACCACCACCTGTTCCAGCGGCAAGTGCAATGCCTCATCGGCTGTCCAGCCGGTGAGCTGGCAGGCAACCGGATTCATGTAGGTGATATTGTGTTCGGTGTCGGTGGTGATGACCGCTTCACCGATGGAGTCAAGGGTGACTTCAGCGAGTTCTCGCTGTTGATGGATTCGGGCTTCGGCATTCTGACGCTCGTACTGCGCGCCTAATAATAAGCGTACACTGGCAAACAGTAAAACTATCAGGACGATGATCAGCAGAGAACTGAACGCCAGCCAGGTTGTGCTTATTTCAATCATGTTCAGGGGAATCTTTTTTTAGGCGATGCATCAAGCTTCAAGGTTAGCTGCCATTAGAAGATTAATACTATGCTTTTGGCATGGATAATAACAGTAATTAATGTTGTGGTTATTGGCTTGAAAATATCAGGCCAGATCAGCCTGTATAAAATCATCTTGGCGGAAACCGTGTAACGGGCTATTGTAAAGGGTGCATTCGAGCTCACCCGTCAATGCATGGCAGGTCTGCACGCTGTCGGCTCTGGAAATCATCTCCATCTTCCACGTCCACGCTTCGACCTGGTTTGTTTCCAGATGTCTGAATTACTATTGAGTTACATGGAAAGGATACCCTTCAATCAAGACGCGCTGAGAATACATCCGTGTACGCTCGGCAGCAGTATCCCTGCTGCTGACGGTCTTGATTAAAGGGTATCCTTTCCATGCGTTTTGTTAGTAAATAGACCTGTTTGGCATCATCTTGATCTGTTTCAGGCGGTGTTGGCGTAAAATGCCATCGCTGTCGTGACATCAGTGCAGAAGTTCGGGTGATGAAGTTTGACCCTGCTGAGCGATGAGCCGGTACAATGCGGCGGCGTAATTTTAGGGTGTGGAGCCTGTGGGTGAATGTAATGATAAATAACAGCGATGATCCGATCGAGCATCAGACAATCGATGCGCAACTAAAGCCGTATCGAAATCTCAAATTTGAGCAGTTTGCACGCGCCTATAAACCGCTGGAAATTTCCGCGACAATGAAAGCGCAGCCGGAAGATTTCATCGTTGACGAGCAGCTACCGTTTGAACTGAGCGGCGAGGGTGAGCATGCCTGGCTGCATATCCAGAAGCGCGACTGCAATACCGACTGGGTGGCCAAGGCGCTGGCCAAAATAGCCGGGGTGCGCTCGCGTTGCGTGGGTTATGCGGGGCTGAAAGACCGGCACGGCCTGACTTCGCAATGGTTCAGCGTGCACCTGCCGGGGATGCCCGATCCCGATTGGCAGCAGATTGAAAGCTTTCCGGGCGAGGTCGGCAACATCAAATTGCTGGAAGCCCGGCGCCATAGCCGCAAACTGCGACGCGGAGCGCTGAAGGAGAATCGTTTTGTCATTCGACTGCGTCATTTAAAAGGAGGTGGCGATGATCCGACCGGTCTGATTGAATCGCGTTGCCGGCTGATCGCTGAGCGGGGGATGCCGAACTATTTTGGCGTGCAGCGTTTTGGCCATGGCATGGGCAATGTGGCTGCAGCAGTGGAGATGTTCAGCAATGACGAACTGCGCCTGCCCAGACATAAAAAAAGCATTTACCTTTCGGCGGCGCGTTCGTGGATTTTTAATCGCATCCTGTCCGCGCGAGTCGAGCAGGATACCTGGGATAGCCGAATAGATGGTGACGTCTTCATGCTGGAAGGCAAGACCGCCTGTTTCTGGGACGACGGTTCAGTGGAGCTGGAAGAACGTGTGGCGAACAAGGAGATTCATCCCACCGGCGTGCTCTGGGGCGAAGGCGAGCTGCGCACGCAGGGCAAAGTCGCCGCGCTGGAAAAGGCCATCGTCGATGAAAATCCGCAATTGAAAGCGGGGCTGTGTCAGTTCAAGGTTCAGCAGATGCGTCGTTCCCTGAGGGTGCTGCCCAAAAATATGAGCTGGGTGCTGGAGGGGGATGAATTACTGCTGAGTTTTGATTTGCCCGCCGGCTGTTATGCCACCATGGTGTTGCGCGAGCTGCTGGATGTCGATGAAGCGATGGTGCCGGAAACGTAAATAAAATAATACGACGGATAAGTGTGCCGAATTTTCTGTGCATGCTAGAATTCGGTGCATATCATTCGAGTTTATTCATTAATAAATAAAGCTTTTTCTAAAATTATGAACCCAAATTACCTGGATTTTGAACAGCCTGTTGCCGAGCTTGAAGCCAAGATTGAAGAGCTTCGTTATGTCGGCGATGACACCGAAATCAATATCGGCGAAGAGATCAGCAAGCTGGAGGAGAAGTCCCGCAGTCTGACCAAAAACATTTTTGCCAAGCTCAACGTCTGGCAGACCTCCAAGCTGGCGCGTCACCCCATGCGCCCTTATACGCTGGACTACGTCGACCGCATCTTCACCGATTTCCAGGAATTACACGGCGACCGTGCTTATGCCGATGACGCCGCGCTGGTGGGCGGCGTTGCGCGTCTGGATGGCATGCCGGTGATGGTTATCGGTCACCAGAAAGGCCGTGACACCAAAGAGAATATACGTCGTAACTTTGGTATGCCTCGCCCCGAAGGCTATCGTAAGGCGTTGCGTCTGATGAAGATGGCCGAGCGCTTTAAACTGCCGGTGCTGACGTTTATCGACACTCCCGGCGCCTATCCCGGCATTGGCGCTGAAGAGCGCGGCCAGTCGGAAGCGATTGCGCGCAACCTGTTTGTTATGGCGGATCTGAAAACGCCGATCATCTGCACCGTGATTGGTGAAGGTGGCTCCGGCGGCGCACTGGCCATCGGCGTGGGTGACCGCGTCATGATGCTGGAATACAGCACCTACTCGGTGATCTCTCCCGAAGGCTGCGCCTCTATTCTGTGGAAGAGCGCGGATAAAGCCGAAGAGGCCGCCGAAGCCATGGGCATTACCGCCAAGACTCTGCACGATCGCGGCTTCATCGAACAGGTGATCAGAGAGCCGCTGGGCAGTGCCCACCGCGATGTCGATGCCACCGCCAGAAACATCAAGCAGGCGCTGGTCGATGCCCTGGAAAGCTTCGAGAAAATCGGCATCGAAAAGTTGCTGGAGATGCGCTATGAACGGTTAACCTCGTTCGGCGAATTCCTCGAGCAGGAAGTGGGCTAAACGCTTTATATTAAAGCCCGTCAACTGATGTTCCTGTTACCGCGATTTACGGAAATTCTGCAATCGCTCTCTTCCGATTCATCGACTTCCTCTTCCGCCCCCGCCATCAAACGATACCTGGTCGCCTACAGCGGCGGCCTGGACTCACACCTGCTGCTGCACCTCTGTGCGCGGGCATCCGAACTGCCGGTGCGCGCCGTTCACATCCACCATGGCTTACAAAATCAGGCTGACCACTGGTCGGTTCACTGCGCCGAGGTCTGTGCAGCACTAAACGTGCCATTTAAAACCATCCATGTCGATGCGCGTAAAAATCCGGGCGAGAGCCCCGAAGAGACCGCGCGCAAGGTCCGCTATCGGGCGCTTAAATCCGAGTTGCAGGCGGGTGACTGCCTGCTCACCGCGCATCATCAGGATGACCAGTCTGAAACCGTGCTGTTGCAGCTGTTTCGCGGTGCCGGGGTGGCAGGGCTGGCCGCGATGCCGCTCATGCACAGCGCCGATCACGCTTTTCATGCCCGGCCGCTGCTGAGCTTCAGTCGGCAGGAGATTCGTGATTACGCAAACGAGATCGGCCTGCAATGGATTGAAGACCCCAGCAACACCGATACCGATTTCGACCGCAACCTGCTGCGCCAGAATATCATCCCGGTCATCAAAAAACGCTGGCCGCAGCTGGGCGATTCGCTGTCAAAAGTGGCGAGCCAGCAGCAGGATGTGCTGGAGATCATCGAAGCCATGGCGGCGATTGATCTGTCCGCCATTATTTCACCGCCGCATCACAGCCTCGACATTACCGGCCTGACAGCGCTATCCCGGGCCCGCCAGCTGAATGTCCTGCGCTACTGGCTGCTTCGGTACGCTGACGATGCGCCCACCGCCAACGTGCTGCATCAGATTATCCGGACAGTGCTGCCCGCAGCCGCAGATGCCCGTCCCGAAGTGTGCTGGGGGCAATCCGAAATCCGCCGTTATCAGGGGCAGCTGTATTGCCTGAGCCGCTCCGAACACGACCCCTCAACCGTGCTGACGTGGAATCCCGGAGAAAAGCTCGTGCTCGCCAATTTGGGACTGGAATTGCTGGCCGGGCAGGGCTATTTGCAGGGCCTGAAGCCGGATCTGCTGGATAAAACGCTAACGGTGAGGTTTCGCCAGGGCGGTGAAAAAATACGCCCGGCGGGCAGAAAAGGCACACATAGCTTAAAGAAGCTGATGCAGGCGCGCGCTATTCCCTCCTGGGAGCGTGACAGAATACCGCTGATTTATCTGGATGACGAGCTGGTATGTGTTTACGGCTACTGGGTTGCTGAGGGTTATCAGCGCTAAAAGCCGAACGTGATAATTAAATGGTAATTGGGGTAATCGGATAGATATGCGGTTTGCTTTTATCTAAAATTGCATAGTATTACTATGCAAATACAACAATATATAAACTTGCTTTTTGTTTGTATTTATCCAATAATGCATAGAATATCTATGCAAATATGCGGATTTAGAAACCAGTGAAGCCACAAATCACGAGAGATACCCTGGAGAGCCGCCTACCAGAAGGTTTGGTGGTAGACCGTATCTGGCTGGCGGATCGGGGCTTTGAGCGCCCGTTGGTAGACTATTACCTGCGATCGGGTGCATTGGTGCCGGTTGCTCGTGGGGCCTACCGTAAGCCCGGTCCATCGCTAAAGTGGGAACATGTTGTCTATTCCATACAAAGTTTAGGTTATTCTGTGCATGTTGGTGGTCGTTCCGCATTGGAACTACAGGGGTTTGCCCATTATCTGCCGATGCAGGGGATGCAGCAGGTACATTTGTATGGTGTGGATAAACTACCGAGTTGGGCCGGCAAACTGGATACCCCATATCGGCTCACCCTGCACAGGGTGCAGCTGTTTGATGAACCCGTTGCCGAAGCAATAACAACCAGGCCTTTTGGACACTGGGACTGGCCACTACGTTATGCCACCCCAGAGCTAGCCTTGCTGGAGCTGGTATCTGAGGTTAAGCAGGATTCCGATTTTGAGGTGCTGGATAAGCTGTTTGAGTCTGCAACTTCGTTACGGCCCCAGTTATTAATGAAGCTGCTCAAGGCTTGCCACCACGTGAAAGCCAAACGGCTATTCCTCTGGTTTTCTGAACGGCATGACTTTGGCTGGTTCAAGCGGCTTGAGACTGAAGCTATCAATCTTGGCAGTGGGAAACGGGCCATCGTGAAAGGGGGTGTCTTTGATAAGAAGTACCTGATAACGGTACCGAGACACATGGCAAATGGGAGTAGGGATGGATTCGAACAGCCCTTTTTATAAACAGGTGAGCTTGTTGGTCCAGATCCTGCCCATTGTTGGGCAGCAGGTCTGTTTTGCCCTGAAAGGTGGAACAGCCATTAATCTATTTGTACGTGATCTGCCTCGTTTGTCTGTGGATATTGATCTGGCATATCTGCCAATGAATGATCGAGGCCAGGCATTGGCGGAAATTGATCGTGCGTTAAGAGCTATTGCTGAAGAAGTGATGCAGCGTTTCCCAGGTATTAATGTGTCATTTCAATTTAATCAACAAACGGGTACTTTGCTTAAGCTAAATATTGCCGGCCCTGATGCAAGAGTGAAAATTGAAGTTACACCGGTACTGCGCGGTGCTGTTTATGAGGCAGAGACACGAGCGGTAAGACCATCGGTAGAAGAGTGGTTTGGTTTTGCTGAAGTACCGCTACTGAGCTTTAACGATCTTTATGCAGGAAAACTCTGCGCAACGCTGGATCGTCAGCACCCGAGAGACCTGTTCGACACATTGCTGCTATTGAATAACGAAGGTATCAGTCGCGAGTTGGTGGTTGCCTTTCTTGTATACCTCATTAGCCATAACCGGCCTATGTCTGAATTACTATCACCAAGAGCTAAACCATTAGCTGAATTTTATGAGGCTGAATTCAAAGGCATGGCATTTGAGTCTATAGATGTTGAGGTGCTTGAAGCAACGTTGCCCAGACTGGTTAAGACATTACATGCTCAATTGACCGATGAGGACCGCGCCTTTTTGTTAGCTTTCAAGCAAGGCGTGCCTGACTGGACGTATCTGGGTATGCCTCATATCGAACAACTCCCTTCAGTGCGCTGGAAAATACAGAATCTTGAAAACCTCAAACAAAAGAATAAGAAAAAACACACAGAATCTATAGGCAATCTAGAAGCCGTATTACATAAAGGTGGCGATGTCTGAGTAGAACGCCCTTTATTAATGCAATTAGGAGACTGTTGAATTTAGGATGAATTGAGGGAGATTGGCCCAAATTTCCCAAACCCGACAGCCTTATGGAAGCCGGTCATGAAAATTAAAGCATAAAAAAAGCCCCGCAATGCGGGGCTTTTTTCGTTATCGAATTGCGCCTTGATCAATCAAATCAATCACGACCACTGAGCGAGCCCAGAATGTTGAGCAGGTGGATGAAGATGTTGAATATGCTCAGGTACATGCCGACAGTTGCCAGAATGTAGTTAGTCTGCTCACCGCGAATAATCGCACTGGTGTCATGCAGGATGAAACCACTCATTATCAGTATCACCGCTGAAGAGATAGCCAGTGACAGGGCGGGCATATCCAGGAATATATTAGCGATCATGGCCACTACGGCGATAACCAGGCCAACCATGAGAAAGCCCGCTAAAAAGCTGAAATCTTTCTTACTGGTGAGTGCGTATCCCGACAGACCCAGGAAAATAACACCGGTGCCGCCAAAAGCAGTGGCAACAATCTGCCCGCCGTTAGCCAGTTGCAGATAGGAATTTAACATCGGCCCGATACTGAGACCCAGTAAGCCGGTGATGCCAAAAACCACCCATAAGCCCTTGCTGGAGTTAGCGGTGCGGGGCAACGCAAACCAGATAAGGCCTAATGCGCCGAACATGGCGATCAGGCTAACGCCGTGCGGCATATTCACAGCCATGGAAACCGCCGCCATCAGCGCGCTGAAAAACAGCGTTGCAGATAACAGGGCATAAGTGTTCTTCAACACCTTGTTCGTGCTGACGATTTGTGATTCAGAGCGTGTTGCTGAAATTTGCATAGTAGTTCCTACCCGGTTTTAAATTGTTAATTAGAATATCACCATTCTATGGGCAGTGTAAACGATGATAAGTTTCATTTACCCGCTTTCGAATGCTTTCTGATTTCTTACTTCTGCAATGCAATATTGGGGCGCCATTGAGCAAAATCAAGCCTGTTTTCAACATTTAAAACAGGTATTCACTGATAATAAAATGAAAAGTCGGGTTGTATTCATTGAAACCCGCTCAGAATACAGTAAGATACGCCCTCGCAAACGCAGCGATGCGGGTGTGAGACGTTAAGATTATCTGGAGAGCTGGCTGAGTGGTCGAAAGCGGCGGTCTTGAAAACCGTTGAGTCGAAAGGCTCCGGGGGTTCGAATCCCTCGCTCTCCGCCATATTCTTTGGAATGGGTGTTTTCCCATTCTATTTTCCTGTTATTGCGCTAATTTACTTCCCCGTTATTACCATTACGCTAATTTACCCTCCCGTCATTCCGGCGTGTTTTTGGCCGGAATCCATGTTCATAACCGATAAGTTCTTACAGGATAGTAAAATTCTTACAGAGCAGCGTTATTCTGAACCAGTATTGCGTCTCTTAGAGATGGATACCGGCCTGCGCCGGTATGACGGCTTATAAAAACCACTTGTTGTTATACCATCGTTCCCACGCTCCAGCGCCACGTTATTAAAAGCAATCGATCGAGACGCTGGAGCATCCGAACCTGCATTCCACGCTGGAGCGTGAGAACGATATAATCACAAGTCACAAC
>JAVVEE010000026.1:0-31105 GCA_032251315.1 Gammaproteobacteria bacterium | reverse complement strand
CGCGATGAGAATACATCCGTGTACGCTCGGCAGCAGCATCCCTGCTGCTGACGGTCTTGATTGAAGGGTATCCTTTCGATGCGTTTTGTTAGTAACGAACCTAAGGATGAAATGAATTTGAATAGCTGATTTTAGGCTAGCCTCATCGGGGAAAATACCATGGAAGGCATTTGTAATATTTAACAGCCGCTTTATGACTGGCCCGACTAATTCGACTGGATCGAATTAGAGCGTGCGTTATATACACCACCCGTAGGGCGAAACCCATGGACGGGTGGAGTAACGGCAAAATAAAGGATGTATTTTGTAATTTAAAAACACTTTTAAATTTCATGCTATCGCATAAAAAAGGTGAAGCACTACGCTCTTATGGCAATCTGGCGTCCTTTGAAGTCAAATTTACCAACCACATAATTTTTCCTAAACAAAAAAAGAAAGCGATTTTGTATGTGATTTAGGAGTGCCTTTGATTGTATTCTATATGCTTCCAGCCTAAGCGTGGTGCTGGATTGTTTTTCATTTTTCCCATTCGGCAGCACGGCGATTTTACCCACAAATTTTCTGAGGGCGGATCATGTTAAACCAGCAATTAGAACATACTGTTAAGCTCGCTATCCGACGTTCTCCAATAGCACTGGTTTTGCGCAAGCTGTTCAGGCGCACGTCATTAACCGCCGTAATTGAGCTGGGGCAGGAACAAAGCTGGAAAAGGTCGGCGCGCTGCATACTGTTTGGACCGGGAAAAAATCTTCTCAGCAATCCTGACTTGCACGAGGATTTGCGCAACCACATTAATACGGATATTCCGGCGGAGTTTTTGCTGACAGAAATTCGCCGGCAAATTCTGTACGCCGATACGAGAATGCTTGAGGAGCCGGTCATGCAGGAATTTATTACCAGTATGATTCAGCAGGCCATTAATAACGAATATGTCTGGCTTGTGACAGAATCTGAGCGTGAACGTCTGGCAACGCTTAAGCAGAAAATCGTTTCTGCTGATCCCGCTTCACCGGTCCAATGGAGTATTGTCGCTCAGGTCGCAATGTATGTACGGCTCAATGAACTGCCGGCACCCGGGGTGGATAAAAATACTTTTTTGCAATCGGTTACAGCCATGCCCGCCACGCTGGAAAAACTGCTGAATTCCTACCTTGATGATTATGAAGAAGAACAAGCGATTAAGAATTCAATCGAGAGTGCCGATGGTGCTATCCATAACAGCACATCAAGAATGATCGCCGATAATTATGAAGCCTATCCCTATCCCCGCTGGATTCATCTGGAAATGCCCTCGCCGCCGGTAAGGCGCAACCGGTTAGCAGAGTTCTTCGATGAGCAGGAGATTGATTTTGTAGACAGACCATTCAAGGTGCTGGTGGCGGGTTGTGGCACAGGTAATAAGGTTATCCAATATGCCATGAGTTATGGGAACCTGGCTGAGATTCTTGCCATTGACCTGAGCAAGGCCAGCATCGCCTATGCCACGCGCATGGCGCGCAAGTTAGGCATTACCAATATTCGATTTATGCAGATGGATTTACTGGATCTGTATCAGTATGAAAAATATTTTGATATTGTCGAATGCACCGGCGTGCTGCATCATTTGAAAGACCCGCTTGAAGGTGGCAGGGCGCTGGTCAGCAGTGCGCGCGATGGTGGCATTGTGCACCTTTCCCTCTATAGCGAGCTGGCGCGTCGGCAAATTATGAATTTCCGGGAGAAATATCAGCTTGCGCCGGATGCCACGGATGACGAAATACGCGCCAAGCGGTACAGAATGATGCAGGACGACCCGGCTGCAATTGATGAGCGCCTGTCATTGCGCTGGGATTTTTTTGATCTTAATCGCTGCAAGGACCTGTTGTTCCATCCCCTTGAGCATCGCTTTACGGTGCCGCAGCTGGGCGAATATCTTGCGGCCCTTGAGCTTGAGTTCCGGGGTCTGGAGCGGCCGGATTACGTAAGGAATCAGTATTGGACGCGATATCCCGATGCTTCGGAAACACGCAATCTTGCCGCCTGGCATTCATTTGAATTGCGGCATCCCGATGCCTTCGGTAGCCTGTACGAAATCTGGGCACGTAAGCCGGGATGCGGCGTGTGATAAATGGAACGCATATTCTCCCTGCTTTTCTTTAGCAGGCCTCCCTCTAGCTCGATGCCCCTAGCCGGGGTCGGATCACAGTATTCATTAACATTAAAAACGACTCTGTTTCGGCCCCGGCTGTGATTTCAGAATACGCCTGACACAAAACAACGTAAAATCAGCACGATGTCACTAATCGTCTCCATCAAAAATCTGTCCAAAATTTATCAGTCCGGTTTTCAGGCCCTGAAGCACGTTAGTCTTGATATTGCCGAGGGCGAAATCCTGGCCCTGCTCGGGCCCAATGGCGCCGGCAAAACCACCTTGATCTCGATCATCTGCGGCATCGTCACCCCCAGCACCGGCACGGTCAGCGTGAGCGGTTTTGACAATGTCACCCATTACCGTCAAACCCGCGCAATGATCGGCCTGGTGCCACAGGAACTCACCCTCGGCCAGTTTGATACCGTGTGGAATACCGTGTGTTTCAGCCGCGGCCTGTTTGGCAAAAAGAAAAACAACGCCTATCTCGAACAGCTGCTCAAAGACCTTTCGCTGTTCGACAAAAAAGACAGCGAGCTCAGGGCCCTGTCCGGCGGCATGAAACGCCGGGTACTGATTGCCAAAGCCCTGTCGCATGAGCCCAAAATACTGTTCCTCGATGAGCCGACTGCGGGTGTCGATGTCGAACTGCGCAAGGACATGTGGAATATCGTGCGGCGGCTGCGCGCCTCGGGCGTCACCATCATCCTCACCACGCACTACATCGAAGAGGCCGAAGAAATTGCCGACCGCATCGGCGTCATCAACAAGGGTGAATTATTACTGGTCGAAGACAAGCAGGCGCTGATGCGCAACCTGGGCAAGAAACAACTGATCGTCGAGTTAAAGCAGGCCGCCACACTGCTACCGGCGACACTGGCCGGTTACGATCTGGAATTATCCGAGAATGGCGAACAACTCACCTATACCTACGACACCATGAGCGATAGCACAGGCATCACCGACATGCTGGGCGCCATTCAAAGCGCCGGCCTGCTGCTCAAGGATATGCAGATCAAGCAGAGTTCGCTGGAAGATATTTTTGTCGACCTGGTCAAACACGGCCACCAGCCGGCGGCTAGAAAACCCGTCGATCTAACCGGAGCGCAGTCTTGAATTATCAGGCGATCAAAGTCATCTTCCTCCAGGAAATGCTGCGCGCCTGGGAGACCCTGTTCCAGAGCCTGGCCTCACCGGTGATCTCCACCTGCCTGTACTTTATCGTCTTTGGTTCGGCCATCGGCTCCCGCATCCCGAGCATCGACGGCGTTTCTTACGGCCTGTTCATCGTGCCGGGCCTGACCATGCTGTCACTGCTCACCCAGAGCATCGCCAACGCCTCGTTCGGCATTTTTTTCCCGAAATTTACCGGCACCATTTACGAGATCCATTCCGCACCCATCTCCCATTATGAAATACTCATCGGCTATGTCGGCGCCGCCGCCACCAAATCGCTGATCATCGGCATCATCATCCTGCTCACCGCCAGTTTCTTTGTCGATTTGCAAATTGCGCATCCATTCTGGATGGTCACTTTTTTAATCCTCACCTGCATCTCATTCAGCCTGTTCGGCTTCATCATCGGCCTGTGGGCGAATGACTTTGAAAAACTACAGGTCATCCCGCTGCTGGTGATCACCCCGCTGGTCTTCCTCGGCGGCAGCTTCTACTCAGTGAGCATGCTGCCACCGTTCTGGCAGACGGTGACCCTGTTCAATCCGGTGGTCTATCTCATCAGCGGTTTCCGCTGGAGTTTCTTTGAAGTGTCGGATGTCAGCGTGGGCGTAAGTCTGGCGATGATTCTGGGTTTTCTGGTGATATGTATCGGGATAGTGGGGTGGATGTTCAGAACGGGATATCGGGTGAAGCAGTAGGTTTGAAGTAATGGTAGGTTGTGTTGTAGCTACATCCAAATTTCCTTGATTACAAAAATCATTCAAGCCCGCTCTCATAGCCACTCACTCATCCAGGCCTCCCGCCTCTTCTTTTAAATAGCGTTGCACTTTATCACTACTGATTTTCATGCCTTCGAAAATAGGGCCTGATATATCATCAGGAAAATCCTTTGGCAGTTTTGCTGCTACCTGCTCAACGACAGCATCAAGTTCGCTGGTGGTTTTTTCCATTATGGCCATCATTTCAGCTTCAGGAAAATGAACCCGCTTTGCTTCATCAAGCCAGTGCCTGGGCATTATTTCATGATGCTTATAATGTGTATTCTTTCCATGCAGCGCCATTGCCATCTTAATGCTCTTAAGTTCAATCTGGCGTTTACTGGTGACAGGATAGGCTGACATTACATCGTAAACTGGCGTAATTCTAAAGCGACCCCTATTAAGCAGTAAAACACTGAAGTTTTTTGCATGGCCATCAATCGCTGCCATTATCCAGAACAGGAAGAGCGTTTGCATAAATTGTCTTCGATCTTTTTCGGGCGACATTGAAGAGCGAAGTAATTCCATTATTCTGGCTATGCCGGGTCCTTGATCGGACTCATATTTTAATGCAGGCGGAAATCCAAGTGCCTGACACATGTCCTCCTGTGGAAGGCGAATAATCCATGTTTGATCATCGGCGAATACCCGATCAAAGCGCTCGACTATCAGCACCTCCCTGTCTTCAAAAGTCTGGATTTCAGCGTTTGCCACTGGCAGCCCAAAAGCACGTACTATTTCCAGGCACAACCATTCGTTTTTAACGCTTTCGGTTAAATCTATGCCCGCATGCTCGATATGTCCGATGGGCTGTTTGAATATATGCGTTGTAGGTGTTGAACCCACGGGGCGTTGCCACTTTTCGTCATACCAAAGAAAAGCGGTCTTCTCCTGTGCACCTGCTAACGAGATTCGAAAGTCATCATCCTTCGACATGCCCAGCGGGCGTGTTTGATAGTTTCTCAGGCTCTCTGCAATTTCATGCTCATTCACAGGCGTGCATTCAATTGTCTTTACATTAGCTGCTGAGGCTTCAGACAAAAGCTGGATGGCGCCGACACAATCCTGACCAATGCTTGCTAATAGATCAAATGGCTGATCAGTTTTAATTCCAAATCTTTTCTGTATACGTTGTCTTATTTCCTTGTTATCTGGAAGCAGGTTATCAAAAAAATTATAAACCACTTCACCTTTATGTTTTGCCTCAGTCAATGGCATCGATAACGAAATGGGAATAGCATATTCAGCCATTCGCCATAATTCGTTATAGACAAACTCCTGTGCGCCACTGCGATGCTGAATATACACCCCCACTTCATGACCATTCATTAAAACAAATAACGAAGCCATTACCAGGGTGCCTCACCCTTATAGGGCATATCTCGTGGCTGTAGATGTATTTCCAGATTCAAAGCCGACATCAGCCTGAACAGTGTATCCAGCTGAACGCCCGGGCGACCATTCTCGATATTGGAGACAGTTTTTTGTGTCAGATTAAATTTTTTCCCAGCCTCGATCTGCGTCAGGTTGAGTTCTTTACGTCGCATTTTTAGAACACGACCAAGCTCTTCAGGTGATGTAACTGGAATCATCATTTATAAGCACCAATATAATCTAAAAAATGTTAAACGTTAAATATATACGTAAAGGCATATTTTTATAATATATTCGTATGGATATATATGTCAAATATATCTGTCAAGGTATATAAGTATTATACCTGTGTGTATATATATCGTAAAATTAAATCATAAAGAGCTACCCTTTAACGGCAGCTTCAACTCGGTGGTTTATCTCATTAGCGGTTTCCGCTGGAGTTTTTTTGAAGTGTCGGATGTCAGCGTGGGTGTGAGCCTGGGTTTTCTGGTGATATGTATTGGGGTAGTGGGGTGGATGTTTAGGACTGGGTATCGGGTGAAGCAGTAAGCTTCCTCTGTCAACTTGAACGCATGTGAGAGATCTTGGCTTTATCTTCCAGTGTTAATAATCGGATGCATTATGGGTAGTGGGTATTCGCACCCACGGGCGAGGTACTTTCTTTGTCAACAGCGACAAAGAACGTACCCAAAGAAAACGCCGCCCAATACAACCTGCCCTGCGGGCGAGCCTCAACTTCCAACTTTGCCTACGCGTCGGTCAGACTCGCCATCCCGCTCGCCGACCTCAATTTGCCATCCATGGCAAATTGCCGCTACCAAAGTCGAAAGCTGAGGCAGGTTGTACGAGGGGGAACAGGTCAAAATCAAAAAACCAAACCCAGAACCAGAACCAGGCACCTAAACGAATAAATGCTTGCATTACCTGTGGCTATAAAGTCAAAATGCTTGCACATTTTAAACAGCACAAGGTATGAGGAGGGTGCGGCATTGGATATATCTAAAAAATCGTTGATTGGAAGAAATCAATCGAGACCCCATTGATCACTTTTTCACTCATTCAAGTTATGCACTTATTGGTTGAATCCAAGAGACAATAAGCATGACATCGCCAGTTAAAGCGCCGACAGGTATGGCCCAGTGTCTCCAGCCATTTCTCACGATCTTCATCACCCTCATAAATCGCCTCACGCCGATCCCCGCGCGAAGTCACGTGATATAAACCGCCTGCCAATTCTAGTCTTAGTGGTCTTGCCATGGCGTTAGCTTAGCATTTGAAATGTTGCATGGAAAGACCTGACCCCAGATTTTGCGGTAAAAACCGCTAACCTTACCGCCCAAAAAAAATCAGGACTCCAGCGAAGCGTATTTCAATAGCCTGGCATTAACGGCGACAATAATCGTACTTACCGACATCACCGCTGCGCCCACCGCCGGTGACAGTAAAATGCCGGCGCTGATACCGACACCGGCGGCGAGCGGGATGGCGATGACGTTGTAACCGGTTGCCCAGAAGAGGTTCTGTATCATTTTTTTGTGTGTGGCACGCGAGAGGGAAAGAATAGCGACAATGTCGCGCGGGTCGCTGCGCACCAGCACCACATCACCGGCTTCGACGGCCACGTCAGTGCCAGCTCCGATGGCGACGCCCAGGTGTGACTCGACCAGTGCCGGTGCATCATTGACGCCGTCACCGACCATGGCAACTCGCAGGCCTCGCTTTTTTACTTCACGAATTTTTTCTGCCTTGTCTTCCGGCAGCACGCCGGCGAAGTAATCGTCCAGTCCCAGCTCCTGTGCCACACTGCGGGCGACCGCTTCACTGTCACCGGTCAGCATCATGCATTGCAGGCCCATCGCTTTCAGCTTGTCGATGGCGCTACGCGATTCCTCACGAATAATATCAGCCAGCGCAATTGCGCCAATGGCTTCGTCATCACGCACGACATACACCACCGTTTTTCCCTCTTGCTGCCACTGGTTGAGGCTCTCGTTTTCGGCACTGACGCCCTGTTCACTGGCGTACCCCGGACTGACCACGCGTATTTTTCGGCCGTCAATTTTGGCCTCGGCACCTTTGCCGGTGAGGTTGCGAAATTCTTTGGCGGTAGAGAGAGTCAGGTTACGCTCTTTTGCCGCCTGCACGATGCCTTTGGCGATGGGGTGTTCAGACGGCCGCTCCAGAGAGGCCGCCAGTTGCAGTATTTCGTCTTCGTCTGCATCAGCGAACGCGGTGACGCCATCAACACCAAAGCGACCTACGGTGAGTGTGCCGGTTTTATCAAAGACAATGGCTTCGACTTTATAGGCCTCTTCAAAGGCGTCACGATTGCGGATCAACAAGCCTTTACCGGCACCCAGACTGGTACTGACCGCTATCACCAGCGGCACTGCCAGCCCCAGCGCATGGGGACAGGTGATAACCATGACCGTGACCATGCGTGTCAGTGAGAACTGGAAATCACGATCCAGACTCAGCCACACCAGCAGTGTGAGCGCGCCGACTGTAAGGGCGATGTAGGTGAGCCAGGCGGCGGCGCGGTTGGCCAGGTTCTGGGTATGCGAGCGCGACTCCTGCGCCCGACTGACCATGTCGATGACACTGGAAAGATAGGTATTCTCGCCGGTTTGAGTCACCCGCACAGTAAGCGCGCCTTCCCCATTGACCGAACCACCGACGACCTTCTCGCCCTCGCCCTTGCTCACCGGCATGGATTCGCCGGTCAACATGGACTCGTTCAGATTGCTTTCGCCTTCGATTATCTCGCCATCGATTGGGACTTTTTCGCCGGGCCGGATCAGGATTCGGTCATCAGTGGCAAGCTCATCGACATTGACGTCCTCAATCTCGTCACCGTCTTTCAGGCGATGGGCTTCACTCGGCAACAACTTCACCAGTTCCTGCAATGCGCCCGACGCTCCCATCACCGAGCGCATTTCAATCCAATGGCCGAGCAGCATGACGTCGATCAGTGTGGCCAGCTCCCAGAAGAACAGGCGGCCCTGCAAGCCGAAAACAACGGCGCTGGAATAGAGGTAAGCCACACTGATCGCCAGACCGATCAGCGTCATCATGCCCAGCTCACGCTTGGCGATTTCACTGTATGCACCTTTCAGAAACGGCCAGCCGCCATAAAAATATACCCCTGTACTGAAGCCGAATGCGAGGTAGGGCGCGCCGGGGATATCGAGAACGGCTTCAAGCCCGAACACCTCCTGTATCAGCGGCGAGAGCAGAAGTATAGGCAGCGTTAATACTATCGATATCCAGAATCGACGACGAAAATCCGCCACCATGGCAGCGTGATGACCGGATTTATGATGATCGTGATTCTGAGATTTATGCTGCTGATGATCTCCGGACTCATGTTGCTCGTGATTCCGGGAATTATGCTGCTCGTGATTCATTACGGGTCAATCTCCTGTTATCGTTCTATTAGCGCTCTTTTCTACCTGCCATACTAAAAGCATCGTCGGGAATGTCATTGATGAATCTCAATAATGCCGGCTATGTACTTATCACGCGTACTGAGGCTCGACCAATAGCTGTTTTCGCTCAAGGCGAACATGCACGATGAAAATGGTGAGAGCGGCAACGAAGATACCCTCATCCTTACTACTGTATAAATATCACTTCACACCCCCTATAATCACACTTCATTTAATCTTACATCTCCGAGCCATGATGCCGACAATATTCATTTGCCCTGCAATTGCCGGCTTCCCCGACCCGCACCACACAGTTGTTGCCACCAATAATCACCTGTCTGATTTATGCGCTTCAAACCGGCAGGTAGTTGCATAGAATGGATGCTTATAACGACATCATTTATCAGCTGGTGGTGATTTTTACCGGCGCTACGGTGCTGGCGACCCTCTTTCTCTACCTCAAGCAGCCGGTGATGCTGGCCTATATTGTTTTTGGCATGATCGCGGGCCCCTGGGGGCTGGGCATTATCAAAACCGCTGACCATATTGAGCAGCTCTCGCACCTCGGCATTATCCTTTTGCTGTTTCTTATCGGCATCAATCTGCAACCGGCGCGCCTGTTCAAGCTGTTCGGCAAGACTGCGATTCTCACTCTGATCACCAGCTCGCTGTTCATGCTGCTGACTGCGGGGATGGCCAGGCTGTTCGATTACAGCCTGACCGAAAGCCTGATCATCGGTGCGGCGATGATGTTTTCCAGTACCATCATCGGTCTCAAGCTGATCCCCACCACCACCCTGCACCACAAGCATCGCGGCGAAATGATGGTGAGTGTGCTGCTGTTGCAGGATGTGATCGCCATCGTGTTGATTTTGATGTTATCCACCGGCTCGCAGGAGAACGTGCCGCTGACCGCGCTGTTGCTGATGCTCAAGCTTATTGCGCTGGTGGTGGTCTCTTTTCTGATGGTGCGCTATGTGGTCAACGCGCTGTTTCAGCGTTTTGACATCATCACTGAATATGTTTTTCTGCTCTCGCTGGGCTGGGGGCTACTGGGTGCCGGCGTGGCCCACTACCTCGGACTCTCCTATGAAATGGGGGCCTTCGTCGCCGGCGTCACTTTCGCCTCCTCGCCGATTGCCATGGTGGTCGCCGAAAACCTGAAACCCCTGCGCGATTTTTTCCTGATTCTGTTTTTCTTCGCCATCGGCGCCAACATCAATTTCCTCATGGCCGGGCGCGTGCTGCTCGATGCCACCCTCATTGCCGTTGCGCTGGTGCTGCTCAAGCCGCTGATCTACCGTTACGGTTTTCAGTGGATCGGCGAAAAACCCAGCTCGTCACTGGAGCTGGGTTCACGTCTGGGCCAGGCCAGCGAATTCTCCCTGCTGGTTGCTTTCACCGCGCTCGGTTCGGGACTGATCAGCGTGGAGGCCTCGTATTTAATACAGACCGTGGTGGTACTCACTTTCATCCTCTCCACCTACTGGGTGGTTTATAAATACCCGACGCCGATCTCCAGCGTGACCTCCCACAGAAAAGACTGAACACAACGGATGCGGCAAAACAGGCACCGCTTCGGTCGCGTATAAGAAATAACTATGACAACATATCCCTTATGAAAACTTATCTGGTTGGCGGCGCGGTCCGCGATGAATTGCTCGGTTTCCCCTTCCACGAAAAAGACTGGGTGGTGGTCGGCGCCACCACCGAAGAGATGCTGAAAAAGGGCTATCAGCAGGTCGGCAAGGACTTTCCGGTTTTTCTTCACCCCGAGACCAAAGATGAATATGCGCTGGCGCGGACCGAGCGCAAAACCGCGCCGGGTTACAAAGGCTTTGAGGTGCATGCTTCACCGGAGGTCACGCTGGAAGAGGATCTGGAACGGCGCGACCTGACCATTAACGCCATCGCCAAAGATGAAGACGGCAATATCATCGACCCGTTCAACGGCCTGCAGGATATTCACGACAAGATCCTGCGCCATGTCTCCCCTGCGTTTGCCGAAGACCCGGTGCGCATTTTGCGCGTGGCACGGTTCGCCGCGCGTTACCTGCATCTGGGCTTCATTGTTGCGGAGGAGACCATGCAGCTGATGAAAAACATGGTGGCTGCCGGCGAAGTGGATGCACTGGTGCCGGAACGTGTCTGGCAGGAGATGGAAAAAGCCCTGGCGGAACGCTCACCTTCACGCTTCATTGAAGTGCTGCGTGACTGCGGTGCGCTGAAAGTTATTTTGCCGGAACTGAATCGCCTGTTCGGCATTCCCCAGCCCGCCGAACATCACCCCGAAATTGACACCGGCGTGCATACCCTGATGGTACTACAACAGGCGTGCAAACTGAGCAGCGCCACCGATGTCCGCTTTGCCGCGCTGATGCACGATCTGGGCAAGGGCACCACGCCAAAAGAGGAGTGGCCCGGTCACATTGGCCACGAAGCACGCGGCGCGAAACTGGTGCTGGAAGTGTGCCGGCGCCTGCGCATTCCCAATGGTTATCGCGACCTGGCGGAACTCACCGCGCGTTTTCATCTGCACTACCACCGCGCCCTGGAGCTAAAAGCCACCACCCTGGTGGATGTTCTGGAAAAACTCGACGCCTTCAGAAGACCGGAGCGTTTTGAAAAATTCCTGCTCGCATGCGAAGCCGATGCGCACGGGCGCACCGGTTATGAAAACAGGTATTTTGAACAGGGTGACTTTTTCAGAAAATCGTTCAGGGCAGCGAACAGCGTTGATGTCACCGCCCTGCGCGAGCAGGGTTTTGAACACCTGGCGCTGGCGAACAAGATTCGCGAAGAGCGGATTCGGCTGGTAAAGGCCGTTAAAAAACCGGAATAGATTATTTTTTTATTAGCGCCGCTTCAGCACACTAAATAAAGGTTTCGATTTTCTTCAGCAACCGTCGAAGCGCCGGGGTTCTGGTAACCAGCAGCGCCAGCAGCACACCCGATATGTTGGCCACCACATCGGCTGGTTCGGCACTGCGCGCAGGGTCGAAGCTCTGCACAATTTCCAGTGCGATTCCCATAAAAATAAATGCCAGCGCATAAATAATACGATGCTTTTTTACATGGTAAAGCTGCGCAAACCAGCACATCAAAACAAAATAGGCCAGCGCATGCATGAGCTTGTCGAAGTTGGGCAGGTCGATGCCTGAGTCGGGCGGATGACTGCTCGCGGAGAGATAGATGACCAGCGCCATCAGGGCGTAACCGATGACCAGCCAGAGTTTTTGATAGCGATGAACAGGGTTTATTATTTGAATCATACGAACAAAATTAACAGCGCCGCGCCCAGTAATAAGCGATAAATCACGAACGGCATCATGCTGATTTTTTCCAGCAGCTTGAGGAAGAAATGGATGCAGGCGTAGGCGCTGAGTGCGGAGATAATCGCGCCCATGAGCAGAAAGTTAATATCGGTCACGCTGGCGACCTGAACGTATTTCAGCGTTTCCAGCCCCCCCGCCAGTACGATCACCGGGATGGAGAGCAGAAAGGAAAAGCGGGCCGCCGACTGGCGCGTCAACCCCAGCATCAGCGCGGCGGTGATGGTGATGCCGGAACGCGAGGTGCCGGGGATCAGGGCAATGGCCTGCGCCACGCCGATGATCAGCACATCCTTCCATTGCAGACTGTGTTCATCGCGTGTCAGGTTTTTGTTGCGATCGGCCAGCCACAGTAACAGGCCAAAAAAAATCGTGGTGACGGCAATGACTACCGGGGTGCGCAGATGCTCACTGATAACATCCTGAAAGATCAGCCCCGCCAGACCCACCGGAATAGTGCCCAGTAATACCGCCCAGGCCAGACGGCTGTCGGGGGTGTGTCTGCCGCGCAGCGAACCCAGCCATTCGATGAACATTTTTTTCAGCTCGGCGCGGAAATAGAGCACCACCGCGGACAGGGTGCCGGCGTGCACGGCGACATCAAAGGCCAGCCCCTGATCGGGCCAGTCGGTAATGATGGGCACCAGAATGAGATGGGCCGAGCTGGAGATGGGCAGAAACTCGGTGAGCCCCTGAACCAGGGCCAGAACAATAACCTGAATGATGTCCACTAATTATTTTCCATGTTGTTTGCTAACTTGAAGCCTGTGAGCCTTCGCGTATAAATTATCTTTCATTACAGCCGGCCTCTGAGGTCCTGCATATTAAACCCTGCTAACGGTTCATCGTAATTTTTTGTTAAGGCCATGACCTTGAAGCGCTCGCCCATTTCGGAGGGCAGGGTCAGGGTTTTTATCTGCTGCGCCAGCAGCAGCTGGTGCTTAACATCATCGCTGATCTCACGCTGATGCAGCTCGTCCAGACCCGCGCTCATTAAAAACATCGCCTGCGAGGTGAAACCGCTGACATCAAAACCGGCGTCGAGCGCCGAGTAGGCGACGTCGCTGAAATCGACAAAGGCGGTAATGTCCTGCAGGCCGGGATACCAGAGCGGATCGGTGTGCGCGCGGTGCTGGTAGTGGCACATCAAGGTACCGGCCTGACGCTGCGGATGATAATACTCCGAGGCGACGTAGCCGTAATCGATCAGCAGCACCAGCCCCTGTTCCAGTATTTCAGCGATAGCGGCCAGCCAACCCGCGACGGCGGGATTATATTCTGAACAATAACCCTCGGGCAAAGCATTTTCGATGCGCGCTTCGATGCGGCGTACCGCCGACTCGACTTCCGAATCGTCTTTCAGATCAGCCGGTCTGTATTCGGAACTCAGCTCACTGTTTTTACAACTCACGTACAGCGATTCGACCGCCTGCTCATGGATGCGGAAGCATTCCACCGGCATGGCGTCCAGCACTTCGTTGGCGACGACCACACCCTGTATTTTTTCAGCGGGCATAGAGTCCAGCCAGACCACGCGCGCCAGTAAATGTGCGGCTTTGGCGGCAATGGTGTCGCGCTGGCGCTGCTTCAGGGCGGCGCTGATTTCGACAATAAAATAGTGCTCGGGCAGAACCTCAAGCCGCTCCAGCTCCAGCAGCATATCCGCCGCCATCACCCCGGAGCCGGCACCAAATTCCAGCACCGCCGGTTGCTCCATCGTCGTCAGCACCTCGGCGGCCTGGCGCGCAAGGCACTGCGCGAACAGCGGTGAAACCTCGGGTCCGGTAATGAAATCGCCTTCAGCGCCAAACTTGCGCAGATCGCTGCTGTAGTAGCCGTAGCCCGGCGCGTACAACGCCATCTGCATAAATTGGCTGAAGGCGATCGCACCTGAGGCGCGATTGCACTGCTCTTCAATTTGAGCGCACAGCGCCTGACTCCAGATTTTGTCGCCCGCTTCCGGCTCGGGCAGAACTTCAACAGATTGAGACATGGTGTGGTTCATTCATGCGTTATGTGAGATTATTGTGTAGCGATATCGTTATCATGCACGACGCTTTTATGCCGACCCCGAAACAATGCTGCACTTGAGAATACAGGCCTTATGGATACAATGATGGATTCTACCCCGAATAGCACCATGAATAAAAAAGTCGCCCTCATTACCGGAGGCGCGAAACGCATCGGCGCGGAAACTGCGCGCACTCTACACGATGCCGGGATGAACATCGTTATTCATTATCGCTCTTCGCGTCAGGAGGCGGATGAGCTCAGCTACGAACTCAATCAGATTCGGGCGGACTCCGCGGCGGTGGTGCAGGCGGATCTGGATGACGACCACGCCTATGGCGCCCTCATCGAAGATGCGGTTGAACACTGGGGCTACCTTGATGTACTGGTTAATAATGCTTCCAGCTTTTTCCCCACGCCGGTGGGCACCATTACCCTCGACCAGTGGCACAATTTAATCAACAGCAACCTGAAAGCGCCGCTGTTTCTGTCGCAGGCGGCAACGCCTTTTCTGAAGGAGACCCGGGGCTGCATCATCAACATGGTGGACATTCACGCCTTCCGCCCGATGAAAAACCATCCGGTGTACTGTGCCGCCAAGGCCGGACTGGCCATGCTCACGCAGTCCCTGGCGAAAGAGCTGGGGCCGGAGATTCGCGTCAACGGCATCGGCCCCGGCGCCATCCTCTGGCCGGACAATGACATGGACGAAAGCACCAAACAGCACATCATCGAACGTACCGCCCTGAAACGCCACGGCGAGCCCAGAGACATCGCCAAGGCGATTCTGTTTCTGATCAGGGATGCCGATTACATCACCGGCCACATCGTGCCGGTGGATGGCGGCAGGTCATTGAATATCTAGGAGCCTGTCTGACTTGAAGAAAATCGGCCTCATCAGTGACCTGCATTCAACTTTAGAGCCGCTGCAGGAAGCGCTGGCTATTTTCGCGCGTGAGCGGGTCGACTTGATTATCTGCGCCGGTGACATCGCCGGTTATGGCGAGCAGAAAATCGAACACGATGTTGTGCCGTTAATCGAGCTTTTGCAGGCCCACGATGTCCTGATGGTTTCGGGCAATCACGATCACTGGTCGGAAGAAAACCCGGCCGGGCGCAACGAAGAAAAACTGAAGCCATTTTTCAATGCCCTGCCTTGCCATCTTGAATTAAATGTTGAAGGCAAACGCCTGTACGTGGTGCATGCCAGCCCGCCTGATCTGGAACACGGCGGGATCAAGCTGCTCGACCCCGAAGGCGAGGTTTATGCGGACAGAAAACTGTTCTGGACGAATGAACTGAAAAACCTGAATGCGGATATCCTTATCGTCGGCCACACCCATCAGATTCTTTGCGAACAGCTGGGCGAGATTTTACTGATCAACCCCGGCAGCACCCTGTTCAACCACAACTGCTCGATACTCAGCCTGCCGGAAATGCGGGTCGAGCACTTTGCCCTGAGCAATAAAACACCGATAAAAGTCTGGAACTGGGGCATGCTTTACCATGCTTGAATGCATCCGGTCTGAGGTGATTGCGATAAAAACTAAGGGCGATTAACTGGCCCGTTATGGATTCAACGTGAAGGTGTAGGTAGCACTATAACTTTTATCAACACCGTCTACTTTAATCGTTGCATCAACCACTGCCACCGTCTCTGCAGCCTCACTGGTAACATCAGTTAATGCATTAAAAGTGATCGTGCCCTTTGTGCCATAAAAGCTAACAAACATTTCTTCAACAATTTGAGCATTATCCACTGTGGGCAATAAGGCGGCGGGGAAGTTGATGGTGAGAGTGATATTGCGCGATGTCAGACCATCAATGGTCACAATCTGTCTCAGGACATAGTTGCCCGTCACCGCAACACTGTCTGCGCCGATATCATAATCGGTGGTCACAATGGCCGTATCAAAAACCAGCGGATCCAGACCGGCAATAGAGAGATCAATGACTCCGCCTGAAATATCCAGCGTTATCGCATCCAGCAGGCCGTCGATGCCGGTGCCGTTGGCGGTAAATCGGGTGCCGACAAAATCATAGGTAAAGGGATCCAGCGCGAAAGCGGTGAGCGGGGTGTTCAGGTTTGCGTTGACGATAGCCTGCGCCTCTTTAAATCCTGCGGCAGTTATATTGACAAAGGAACTCGGCCAGCTGTCGTACAGAACAGCGGGGTCGGCATTGCCGTTGGCAATAAACAGGGCAAGGTTGGTCATGGGGGTGAGGTTGGCCGTGACATTGGCCTGCTCGGCGAAGGAGTAGAGATCGGGAACGGTGCCATCATCAGCCACCACTTTTAGCATAAACGGCGCGGTCATTTTTCTGACATCCAGTTTATAAGAGCCATCGAAATTGATAGTTTTGCTGAGCTCAATGCCTGCGGAATCAACCACGTACACCATGCCGGTTATCGGCGCGCCGCTTGCGGCCACGCCAAATATATCTTCAGGAGGGCCGTCGGTGTCGGTGCATGAGATCAGGAAAAAACTCAGCAATGCTGCGCCTACGACTTTGCCCGGCAAGCCACCTGTAATCCGGCTGAATAAATGAAACACTAAAAACCTCCAATTAAGAACGACGCGATTTAAATCGCGGGATAATACACTAAGAACGCCCTTTCCGGAATGAAGCCGGCACGGCTCGATAATCGCTGATGCCTTACGATGGCGTCGCATAACCAAACTCACTCCATCACTGACCTTTTCTGAAATCGAGTTTTAGCCAGTGCGGGATGTACCGCTCCGGCTTTTCAATCGGGAAATCACTCAGTGGCGGCGCATCACCGTCACAGCCGCTGACGCTGCAAGTTTTGGTCATCACCGGACGAAAACCGATTTTCAGTTTCTCGGAGGCATTCACCACAAACGGGCTGCTCAGTTCATCACCTGCTTGCGGATCAGGCAGCTGAAGTAGAGCTCCATTTCCAGACATAAAGGCCGCTCTATCTCAGCCAGCTTTTTCTCTGCCGAGCTGGATAGGAGCAACTGCAAGGGTTTGCCCAGCATCTCAATCTGTTTGCTTGTCGCCATTATGGTTATTCCTCTCAGCGTTGATTCAGACTGCGGCAGTAAAGCAGGGTACGCCGATTTTAGCTTTATCGGTCACACGGTTTTATTTTCTTATATCAATCAAAATACGACCGTCGCTGCGCCGTTTGGTTTCAACCCCTGCTGCAGTAGCGGAATGCCGCCGGCGATATCGCTCCAGCACCACCAATCTGCGCGCTAACGTCGCCGTGAATCACGGTAGTCATGGGTTTCCACCTCGACATCGGCCTGCACCTGTTGGCGACTGCGTTCATAGACTATTTCTCGCCCCATGGCCGATCCCACATAGGCCGCGCCACTGGGCGTGGGTGTCAGCTCGCACTTGACACTATGCACGCCCTCACCCAGTACCACTTCAATTTTCTCCGGGCGTTTGCTGTAGACCACCACATCCATGACTTTGTCGGTTTCGGTCACGCGGACCGGTATTTTTTGCTCATTCATTGTGATTCTCCCCTGAGAGTAACGGGTGTCCATTGTGTCTCAGAACACTTACGCCAATATAACATCTTTTATTTTTGGGGCTTCGGGAAATTGGTGGACAGAGACAGCGGCCTACGCCAGAGCAGGTCGACCCGGAGGCAATACCAGAATGTAAAATTGAAGATGATTAGTGAAAAAACATAATGGCGACAACAGCAATCCGGCATACGCCAATCACATGGCCCGGATTGCTGTTAACGCTGTTTAGAAGGGCATTAGTGGGTGCTGTTATTTTTAACTGCGCACCTTAAAATGATTCCACAGGCTGCTATTAACCCGCGTACCGCTTGGTCAGCTCGAAACGCTTCTGCTTAAGCCCCTCTATCAGCTGGTCATAGGAGTCTGCAAATTTCTTCACCCCCTCCTCTTCTAGCTCCTGCGTGATCTGGTCCAGATCAATGCCCAGCCCAGCCAGCGCCTCCAGGTTTTCTCGCGCCTCATCCATCCCTGTTTCCAGTGTGGCGTACAGTTCCGCGTGCGCCTGCATCGCATCCAGCGTTTTCGGGGGCATGGTATTTATCGTATCAGCACCGATGAGTGACTCTACATACATCAAATCTGAATAAGCCGGATTTTTTGTACTGGTGCTGGCCCAGAGCGGGCGCTGAGCATGCGCGCCGCGTTTACACTCGGCGCGGAATGCGGGGTAGTTAACAAAGGCCTTGAAATACTTGTAGGCCATCCTGGCGCTGGCGATGGCAATGCGTCCTTTCAGCTGCCGCGCTTCGGGGGTGCCCAGCTTGTCCAGGGCGTCATCCACTTTGGTGTCGATGCGGCTCAGGAAAAAGGACGCCACTGATGCGATCTTGCCCGGATTTGCATTTTTCGACACGCCACGACGATGCGCCTCTATAACATCTTTATAGCGATCCACCGAGAACAGCAGGGTGACATTCACATTAATGCCTTCGGCGGTCAGCTGTTCAATTGCAGGCAGACCCGCTTTCGTCCCCGGCACCTTGATCAGGAGATTGGGACGACCAACAATTTTCCACAGGTGACGCGCTGCTTCAATGGTGCCTTCAGTATCATAGGCCAGATGCGGGGAGACCTCCAGACTGACAAAACCATCCCGCTGTTCACTGCTGATGTAGACCGCCTTTAGAATATCCGCCGCTGCTTGCACATCCTTGATCGCCAGCCACTGAAACAGTGTTTCTTCATCCAGACCTTCGCCCGCTTCCGCCAGATCCAGAATATCCTCATCATAATCCGTACTGCCGGTAATCGCCTTATGAAAAATGGTGGGGTTGCTGGTAACCCCTCGCACTCCTTCGTCCACCAGTATCTTGAGGCCACCGCGCTCCACAAGGTTCCTGTCGATAAAATCCAGCCATACAGACTGGCCATATTTGCTGTGTAAAATTTGCGCATTTAACATCGGGAAGGTTTCCTTTTTTGATCAAATTATTCTGCAACACCAGAAGGCTGCTGTAGTGGAAACACTACAGGCGCGCGTTTTCCGGCACATTGAAAAATATCAATAAAGACTCTGCGATAGCATCCCATGAGGATGCCCGCCCTATGGCCCTGAGGGGATCAGAGACATTTAATTGTGTTCACTTCCTGATCAGAAAATAAAACTGCTGCTCATCTTCGCCCTGATTGACCAGTTCCAGATTCATCTGTCGGCAATAGTCAGGAACATCACATTGCAGCGCATCCTTGCGCGCAACGGCCATCAGCACCTTGCTCGGTGCCAGCGCGTCGAGCACCTCGGCCAGTTTGGAAGAGTCTGTGGTGCAATCCACTCCGGAGATATCTGCATACATGTCACAGGCTATTGATTCGTCGTCCATCAGATTCACTCCGGTTGCGGACGCACAAACGTCCATTGGTTATCATTTGAATCGGCCTTTGAAAAGCGGTAACCGCCTTCCTTGAATTTTTTCAGCGCTTCCGCGTTCTCGATGCGGTTGCGCAGGATGTAACCGGCCATCATGCCGCGCGCGCGTTTGGCAAAGATGGAGACGACCCGGGTCTTGCCGTTTTTGCTCTCCTTGAAATTAATGGTGAGCAATCGGCCTTGCAGCAACTTCGGCTTCACCGATTTAAAATATTCATTGGAGGCGAGATTGACCAGCACCGGTTCCTGCTGTGTGGCCAGCTCGCGGTTGAGGCTGTCGGTGATGCGCTCGCCCCAGAACTGGTAGAGATTGTCACCGCGCGGGTTTTTCACCCTGGTTTTCATCTCCAGTCGGTAAGGCTGAATCAGATCCAGCGGGCGCAGGCAGCCATACAGCCCCGAGAGGATGCGCAGATGCTGCTGCGCATAGGCCAGATCATCGGCACTGAAATCTTCAACGCCGATGCCGCTGTAGACATCGCCCTTGAAGGCAAAGATGGCCTGTTTGGCATTATCCGGCGTGAACGGGGTTTTGAATTTCTTGTAGCGCTCGACATTGAGCGTGGCGATGTTTTCGCTGACACTCATCATGGCCTGCAATTCGTCAGCGCATACCTTGCGCATTTCCCTGATCAGCAATTTCGAATCGTCCAGATCATCAGGAATGCTGTGCTGCTTTGTTTTGGCCGGGGTTGCAAAATCCTGACCCTTGGAGGGTGAAAGCGTGACGATCATTTTTTATCTTCTCTAGTCTTTTGGGCTTTATCTTGTTTCAGGCAAAATCAAACTGGATGGGCTTCAGGTTTTCCCGGCTGAGGTCGAAAGCCTGCCAGAGCTCGGCGTAGCTTTTGCCGACTTCGGGATGCACCCGCTGCGGCGCAATCTCCGCCAGCGGCCAGAGCACAAAGGCGTTGTGCAGAATCTCCTCGCGCGGCAGTTTCAGCCCGTTTTCATTGAGAATGAGATCGTCATACAGCAACAAATCCAGATCCAGCGTTCTTGATGAGAACTTCGGGCCGGTGCGCTCGCGGCCGTTGGCGTCTTCGATCTCGCGCAACTTGCGGTTGACACTGTGCACGCCTTCGTCGACCTCGCAGGCAATCACCATATTGTAGAAGGCGTCACCCTCAAAACCCACGGCCTCGCTTTCATACACCGATGACAGCTCCAGCTCGCCAAAACACTCACGCAGGGCTTTGACGCCGGCGCGGGTGTGGCGCTCACGCTCGATATTGCTGCCCAGACTAATGTAGATTTTAGTCATGTCGGCCCCGCTCACCGCGTTCGATGATGACGCCGACGGCTCTGGAGCCGGTGACCGCGCCCGGCTTACTCAATTTCAGCCGCATCCATGGCACATTGAATTCATTGAGAACGATTTCACCGATGCGCTCGGCCATGGTTTCCACCAGCTGGAACTCGCTGTCTTCGACAAACTGAATCAGCCGTTTGGCCACCGCCTTGTAGTTAAGGGCGTCGTCGATGCTCTCGGTGGCCGCGGCTTTGCTGTTATCTGTCGCCATTTCCAGGTCTATGCTGACGATCTGCCTGATTTCCCGCTCCCAGTCATAAATGCCAATGATGGTCTCGATGCGCAGGTCTTCGATAAATACAGTATCCACGGGCATATTCACTCAATATCCGGTTAAAAAACCGCAACTATACCATTGTCGTCGCAACAGCTGAATGCGTTTGCATTGAACTTGTCCTGCCAGACTTGTCACGCCGAACTTTCTCGGCTAGAATTGCCGGCTATTTTGAATCGCCTGCTGTTTGCAGCGATGTTTTATACCTATTGGAGTTAGAAAGATGTCCAGAGTATGCCAAGTCACCGGTAAACGGCCTATGTCCGGCAATAACGTATCTCATGCCCATAACCGGACAAGACGTCGTTTCCTGCCTAATTTGCAGAACCACCGTTTCTGGGTCGATAGCGAAAACCGCTACGTGAGATTACGCCTGACCGCCAGTGGCATGCGCCTGATCGACAAGAAGGGCATCGACGTTGTGCTGGCCGAAATGCGCGCCCGCGGCGAAAAAGTTTAAGTCGATTAATCAGGAGACACTATTATGCGCGACAAAATTAAGATGGTTTCATCGGCTGAGACCGGTCATTTTTACACCACTACCAAGAACAAACGCACCATGCCGGAAAAACTGGAGCTGAAGAAATTCGACCCGGTTGTTCGTAAGCACGTGATGTACAAGGAAGCGAAGATCAAATAAGCCTGCCCTGTTATTCAGGCTTGATAAAAAAACCCGGCTTGACCGGGTTTTTTTACGTCCGGAAAGCAGCAGCTAAATCAGGCGCTGCTGCCAAAGGATGGGTCAACAGAACCCGCGGGTACTTTCAAGCCCGCCAGCTTACAGCCTTGCGCAATAGGGCCGCCCGGCAGCAGTTTATGCAGGTATTTCATGCCCCCTTTGCTATGAAATTTCTCATCCAGCGCATCGGTGGCGCCGCGCAGCTTAGGAAACTCGTTCTTGCTGTAATATTCCTGAAGACACTTCATCAACTCCCAATGATCATCCTCCAACTCAAGTTGCTCCTGCCGAGCGATGGCTTCCGCCTCATCGGCGCTCCAGTCGGAGGGCGCATAGGGAAAGTCTTTTATTGCTACAGTCATCATTTTCTCTCCGTTAAAAAACACATGTTCACTCTAACATAAAAAGATAATGATTCTCAGTTATAAAATAAAGCAGCAGAAATAATGGAATTTAGCCGACCATGGCACCACCTTATTATGTGTAAAATGCGCCTTTATGACTGAAGCCGACCCGGCTGCACCCCGCGCAACTATATAGCGCCAACTATGGCTGACATTCTACTCACCACGCTCAATGCCCGTTATATCCATGCCGCCTTCGGCCTGCGTTATCTGTACGCCAACCTGGGCGATTTACAGGCGCGCGCACGGGTGCATGAGTTCACCATCCACCAGCGCCCCATGGATATCGCCGAAAACCTGCTGCGCCACAATCCGGCCATTATCGGCTTCGGCGTTTATATCTGGAATGTGGCCGAAGTCAGCCAGACCGTGGCGCTGCTCAGGCAGATATCGCCCAAAACGCTGATCGTGCTCGGCGGGCCGGAGGTCAGTCACCACCCGGATCACCCCGAAGTGGTCAAGCTGGCTGATTACGTCATCGAAGGCGCGGGGGAAATCAGTTTCAGAAAGCTCTGCGTGCAGTTGCTGGCAGGCGATATGCCACCGGAAAAGATCATCGCCGCCGAGGTCGTCGCCCTCGATCAGCTCGAACTGCCCTACGCCTATTACAGCGATGAAGATGTCCGCAACCGCATGATCTACGTCGAGGCTTCGCGTGGCTGCCCTTTTAAATGCGAGTTCTGCCTGTCGTCGCTGGATAAAACCGCCAAACCTTTCCAGCTGGAAAAATTTCTTGAGGCCATGGCTGTACTGCATCAGCGCGGCGCACGTAATTTCAAGTTCATCGACCGCACTTTCAATTTAAAAGTCAGCACCAGCGTCGCCATTCTGGAATTTTTTCTGCAACGCATGAGCGACGACCTGTATCTGCATTTTGAAGTGGTGCCCGACAATCTGCCCGATAAGCTCAAGGAAAGTATCAGGAAATTTCCCGAACACTCCCTGCAGTTTGAGATCGGCATCCAGACTTTTGACCCGGCCATTCAGTCGCTGATCAGCCGCAAGCAGGACAATGAAAAATCCTGCGCCAATCTGGCGTGGCTGCGCAACGAATCACAGGCCTACATTCATGCCGACCTGATCTTCGGCCTGCCCGGCGACACCCTGGAAAACTTTGCCCGCAGCTTTGATCGACTGGTCGCACTCAACCCGCATGAAATTCAGCTGGGCATACTCAAGCGCCTGCGCGGCGCGCCCATCAACCGGCATAACGAAATTTATCAGCTGCGTTACAACCCGCAGGCGCCATACAATATTCTGAGCACCCGCAACATTGATTTTTACACCCTGCAAACGGTCAGTCGTTTTGCCCGCTACTGGGACATGATCGCCAACTCGGGCCGTTTCCAGAACACCCTGCCGCTGATTCTCGGCCAGTCGGCCTTTGACAATTTCCTGCACCTCAGCGACTCGCTTTATCAGCGCGAAGGCAGCACCTGGAAGATTTCATTGAAGCGTCTGTTCACCCTGCTCTACACTATTCTGACGCAGGAGATGAACCTTGCAGAAGCCACTGTGAGCGAAAAACTGAGGCAGGATTTTTTGAACTCGGGGGAGAAATCAAACTTTGACGCGCTGATAAATCCACGGCAGAAAACCAGCAAAACTGGCATCGCCAATAACCGCCAGGCCAGGCAAATTTAATTACGGCTATTTTTCAGGGCTGACGACGCTGCTCGATAAACATGGAGTTGCCCGTTTGTTTCTTTGCCATGTGTTTGGCCGCACTGGCGAGCGTGGCCACATCATGGTGGCTCTTGCAGATAACGGGGTCGGGACTCACGCAGCCAATCGAAAGACTGAGCAGGGGAAAGAAACAGTGATTGCCGGTGCGGTCCTGCGACCAGATCCCGACCTGCTCCTGATCCTTGCGGCTATAACAGCGCTTCACCCTCTGTTCAAACTTATCCATTATTGCCTGACAGCGACTCTGCCAGTCGGTGCTGAGAAAAATCAGAATGAAATCATCACCACCAACGTGACCGACAAAGTCGCGCTTCTCATCAATACCATCGCGCAGGAGTTCAGCAAGCCCTTTTAGTACCTTGTCGCCTTTTTCATAACCATAAGTGTCGTTGTAGGGCTTAAAGTTATCCAGATCGAAATAACACACCACAAACTGCTCCTGCTCGTGCAGCAAATAATCCAGCTCCTCATAGATAGGAACATTGCCCGGCAGCAGGGTCAGGGGATTGGCGTAACAGGCACTGCGTATCTGCAACTGAGTGATCACTTTGAGCAGGTCGATGACCGAACCTATGCCACGGTAGTAGCCCTCTTCGGTGATAATAAATTCCAGCTCCTTGTTCTGCTGCATCTGCTCACTGACCAGACTGCTGGCCTCTTCAATCGGCAGGTGTGACTCCAGCATCAGCGTATCGTTATCAATAAACTGACCGATGAGTTTCTTGCCGTGCAGGTCCCGACCATAGGGACTCAGCACCAGCTGGCTCAGGGCACTGCGCCGAACCAGCCCCAGTGCACGGCTGCCATCAACCACTGGCAAGCTATCGAGTTGCGGCGCACTATGGAACATTTGCATTGCTTCCACGACGGTGAATGCCGAGCTAATGCTCGGTACCCGGCGCATTAACTCACCAATACTTTTAGAAAGAGCGCCCCTGCCACTACGACGATAAAATTTTTCGGGCATCTGTTTAAACAGCCGTCGCGGTACGCTTATTTCCGGCAGCGCCGTAGGGCGGGCAAAATAGTAACCTTGGATAAACTCCAGTCCCATGGTGCTGGCCACACGATACTCTTCTGCGGTTTCAATGCCTTCGCCGATCACTCGGCAATCCAGCTCGCGGGCGATATTGCGAATGGAACGGACAAATTCCTGCTTGGCCCTGTCTTCATGGATATCCTGCATAAAGTGACGGTCGATTTTGACATAATCGGGTCGCAGCTCCGACCACATGCGCAGGCCGGCATAACCCGCACCCAGGTCATCGATGGCAATTTTGAATCCCATTTTCTTATAATGATGCAGTGCATCGCGCAGCAGATCATAATCTTCCATCGGGTACTGCTCGGTGAGCTCAATGACCACGCGCTCGGGTGGCAACCCGGTCTGGCGCAGCGTATTCAGGGTGCAGCCAGAGCGGTAATCCGGCTGAGTCAATGTCTCGGGACTGGCATTGAGGAACAGTTTGCCCGGCAGATCGAGCAGCTTGAACTGGCTGATGGCGATTTCACGGCACAGCTGTTCCAGCTCAACCAGACGCCCGTAGTGGACCGCGGTCTCAAACAGATTAACCGGGGAGTGCAAAGCATTATTGGACGGACCGCGAATCAGGGCTTCGTAGCCATAGATTTCATGCGCCTTGTTATTGACTATGGGTTGGAACAGCGCGGTCAATTTTTTATCGCGGATAATATTATCCAGACACCGTTCCAGCGAAACAGGCACAACGTAATTTTTTTCACATGCGTTCATTGTGCAACAATAGTGAAAATTTATTACACTTATATGAAACTGCAACATAGTATTTATAACTATGCCAGCGTCAGGATTCTATCTCACCACTCTGCACACGTTCCTGCTCTATTCAAATCGCTTTGTGTAAACCGCAGAACAAGGTTTGAACCCGATATTGCCATCGGATTTATTCATGCACCATCTGTCGCTGTGTTAGTGTACAAAAGCTATAATAAATTTTACTTGCAAGCCCGTTTAAATCAGGAATAATAGCCCGCATGTCTCTGATCACCGTTAATAATCTTGTCCGCTATTACGGCCATCATCGCGCCGTGGACGACATCAGCTTCAACCTCAAAACCGGCGACATTCTCGGCTTTCTCGGCCCCAACGGTGCCGGCAAGTCCACCACCATGCAGATGCTGAGCGGCAATCTGGCACCCAGCGCAGGTGAGATTCATATTCACGGTTTTGATCTACTCGACAATCCCAAACGCGCCAAAGCTGAAATAGGCTATCTGCCGGAACAGCCCCCGCTCTATAAAGAGATGACGGTGAATGAATACCTGAGTTACTGCGCCCGCCTGCATCGCATCGAAAAATCCCGCATCAGCGATGCCATCCATCTGGCCAAAACACGCTGCGGTTTGAAAGATTCGGGACGCCGTCTGATCGGCAATCTCTCCAAGGGCTATCAGCAGCGCGTGGGCATCGCTCAGGCAATTGTGCATGCACCCCGCATCATTATTCTGGATGAGCCCACTGTCGGCCTTGATCCCAATCAGATTCGCGAGATTCGCGAACTGATCGTCGAGCTGGGCAAGGAGCACGGCATTATTTTATGCACCCACATTTTGCCAGAGGTCGAGGCGGTGTGTAATCGTGTGCAGATTATCAATAAAGGCCGACTGGTCTACGAAGCGGATATGGATGAGCTGCGCGGCGAGCACTCTCACGGTTTTTATGAAGTCACCCTGCTGCGCCCGCCCGCCGTCAATCTTCTATACGAAACGGCAGACATTAATAATATTGAACGCCTGGATGAGCATTCTTTTCTACTGCACACATCTCACGCCACTGCTGAAAATATTGCCAATGCAGCGGTAGCGAACAACTGGGGCCTGATTAAACTGGTTCCGCATCAACACACACTGGAGCAGGTGTTTATCGATCTCACGCTGGGCGATGAACATAAACGCGTGGAGGCGATAGCATGATTTTAAATATCGCCCTGCGGGAGTTGCGCAGCATGTTTTTATCGCCGCTGGCCTGGACGGTACTGGCGGTAACCCAGCTGATTCTGGCCTGGATATTTCTCTCTCAGATTGATCTGTTCTTTTCCATTCAAAAAGAGCTCGCTACCCTGGATAACGCCCCCGGCGTCACCGACCTGGTGGTTGCGCCGATGCTGGAAATTGCCAGCGTAATTCTGCTGATGATCTCGCCCCTGCTGACCATGCGCCTGATCAGCGAAGAGCGGCGCAACGGCACCCTCTCGCTGCTACTCTCCGCCCCCGTTAGCATCAGCGAAATTGTGCTGGGTAAATTTCTGGGCATTGTCCTGTTCTATCTGATTCTAGTCGGCATGATCAGTCTGATGCCGTTATCGCTGATGATGGGCACCGAGCTTGATCTTGGCAAGCTGGCGGCGGGGCTGCTGGGACTGGTGCTGCTGATGAGTGCCTTTGCTGCGGCAGGTCTGTTTTTATCATCACTCACCGCCAATCCGGTCGTCGCGGCGATCAGCACTTTCGGCCTGTTATTATTATTATGGATGCTGGAACGTAACACCGGCGACAATAGTACCGTCAGTGCCTTCAGCT
The DNA here is from genome assembly GCA_032251315.1 of Gammaproteobacteria bacterium. Classification (GTDB taxonomy): domain Bacteria; phylum Pseudomonadota; class Gammaproteobacteria; order SZUA-229; family SZUA-229; genus LH-M37. The sequence continues at coordinate 3,607 of JAVVEE010000026.1, read as the reverse complement.
ATGTTTCGCTCACCCACCACATCGGGCCGTTCCTTCGCGGTCTGGTTAACAGCGTCGACCTGGCTTATTTCGCTCTATTTATCATCACTTTTCTACTGCTCACTATCCGCCAGATGGATGCGCAACGTCTGCAAAGATAAAACCTACCAAGAGATATGAAAATTACAAAAAATATTCGCCTGCTATTGCAGTTACAGAAAATCATTTTCACCCTGCTGCTGCTCAGTGTGGTGGGGCTGCTGGCCTGGACCAGCCAGAAATACAGCTTTCAATACGACTGGACGGCAGGCCAGCGCAACACCTTATCTCAGGGCAGCATTAATCTGTTGCGCGCCATGGAGGCGCCGGTGATCGTTAATGTTTATCTGCAGGACGACCCCACCATGAAAACGGCGGTGAGCGAGATACTCAACCGTTACAAACAGGTGAAGGATGACTTTAATTTCAAACTGATTAATCCCGACATTGATATTGAGCTGGCCGAACTGGATCAGGTAACACGATATGGCCAGACCGTGATCAAATATAAAAACCGTAGCGAAATCGTAAATTCACTGAGTGAAGGCGTTATCAGTAGCGCCCTGCAACGACTCAGCCACAGCAATCAGGGATCACTACTGTTCCTTGAAGGCCACGGCGAACGCCGGCCTGCGGGCACGGCTAATGCTGATTTCGCTAAGTTCACCGCCCAGCTTGCCGACAAAGGCATTAACGCTCGCGCGCATAATCTATTGCAGGCGACGCTGCCCGATGGCACCGAGGTGCTGGTGATCGCATCACCCACCAGCCCGGTGCTCGCAGGCGAGCTTGAACACATCAGACAACATATCATCAAGGGCGGCAATCTGTTATGGATGATGGACCCTGGCGCGGACAACGACACTCTTAACGGCCTGAGTGAACTTGCCCGCCTGCTGAACATCAGATTTTTAGACGGTATTGTTGTCGACAACAATGCCAACCTGCGCAAAACCCTGCGTATCCAGCACCCAGCGATGATTCCTGTGCTGGATTATCATCCGCATGCGATCACGCAAAATATCAGCTACAACACGCTGTTCCCCATCAGCCGCGGCATCTCTGTCGAGGCTAATAGCCAGTGGCAGAGCAGCATCATTGCGCAGTCACTGGCGCAGAGCTGGTCTGAGACTAATGACCTGGTCGATGGCATTGTCTTTGATTCCAGCGCGGGCGATGTGAGCGGGCCATTGCCGATTGTGCTCGCACTGGAACGGCCGCTTCCCCGTGATGCTCCCGCCCAAAACGGCGGCGGACAAAAAGCCTCACAACGCATCATCGTTACCGGCGACAGCGATTTTCTCGCCAACAATTATGTTGGTGTCGGCGCCAACCTGACGCTGGGGCTGAACATCATCGACTGGCTGAGCGGTGATGATGATCTGATCGCCACCGAAATCAGGACTGCAGCCGACACCAAACTGCAACTCAATGACACCGAAATACTCGTCATCGGCCTGGGCTTTCTGCTGGTGCTGCCAGCCACCCTGTTGATAATCGGCCTGTTTATCTGGTTCAGACGCCGCCGACGTTGATCATGCGCTCGCAGCTGCTCACCAATCTGTTTTTACTGGTGCTGGCTATCGGGCTGGGACTGTTTCTGTTCTATGACGAATTGGAACAGGATGAGATAAAAAAACTCACCGAACTGTCTGCGTCCGACATTAACCGCATCCACATTCAGCATCAGCAGCGCGTGACAGTGCTTACCAAAAGCGACCGGCAGTGGCGCTTGACCCAACCCATCGAAATTGCCGCTAATCAGTTTCGCATTAAGACACTGCTCAGCATACTGGAAACTGCCAGCGATGCGCAGTACGCCAGCGATGAGCTTGAGCTGAAAAAATTCGGTCTCGCAAATGCAGAAACGTCCATCACTTTTAATGACAGAAAAATCGAATTCGGCACGCTCAACCCCGTTACCGGATATCGCTATGTGAAAACCGGTGACCAGCTGCATTTGATCGATGATCATTTCTACCCGTTACTCAGCTCACAGATCGGCACGCTTATCGCCACCGAGCTATTACCCGGCGACGCCGCAATCAGCAAGCTGGTGTTGCCCGATGACGTCCTCAGCCGCGATGAGCAAGGACACTGGCAGAGCCGGCATGGCATTTTGAGCGAGGCCGTTGCTGATACCGTTTACCAATGGACGCATAAGCAGGCCTTTGCCGTACACGACTACATGCCCCGTGAATCGCTGGGCGAGATCGAAGTTTTTCTTGAAAACAGCCAAACCCCGGTGCGCTTCAGCATCACCGACGAGGCACCCTGGCTGATCATCGCCCGCCCCGAACTAGAGCTGGAATATCATTTCAATCTGGAAGAGTCCGCCGCCTTATTAAAACCGGGAACGGCGAAAGCACCCGATGATGACTCCCAAAGTGAAACCCTGCGCGTCTCACCCGATGAATTTTTGCACATCATACAGTTACAGTAACCGCCGCTTATGCCTGAATTACCGGAAGTTGAAACCAGCCGTCGCGGCATCGAACCGCACATTCTAAACCGGAAAATAAAGGCGGTGGTTATTCGCCAGCACCAGCTTCGCTGGCCGATTCCGCAACTGCTCCCCGACCGAATCAACGATCTGAAGCTGACTACGTTATCGCGAAGGGGAAAATACCTGCTGTTCGGTTTCGGCGATCGCGAAACCGTCATTCTGCATCTGGGCATGTCCGGCAGTTTACGCATCTGCACAGCGGCCACGCCCGCGGGCAAACACGATCACATCGATTTTGTTTTCAGCAATAAAAAAATATTACGTCTCAACGACCCGAGAAAGTTCGGCTGCGTCCTGCTCACCGACCAGCCTGTCGAGAGCCATAAGCTGCTGGTCAAGCTTGGGCCGGAACCATTGAGTGATGACTTCACTGCTGACTATTTCTACGCGCAATCGCGCAAACGCAGCTGCGCGATCAAGAGCTTTATCATGAACAGCCATGTGGTGGTGGGCGTGGGCAACATCTACGCCAGTGAAGCGCTGTTTCTGGCAGGCATCAACCCCAACCGCAAAGCCGGCACGCTGTCAAAGGCGCGCTGCTTCAAGCTGGTTGACGCCGTCCGGCATATCCTTGACGCCGCCATCAAACAGGGCGGCACTACCCTGCGCGACTTTACCCGTGAAAACGGCCAGCCCGGTTACTTCGCCCAGCGCCTGCAGGTTTACGGGCGCGCGCAGCAGGCCTGCAATGTCTGCGGCCATGCTATCAAACAGATCAGCCAGCTCAACCGCTCCACTTTTTACTGCACCACCTGCCAGAAATAAAACTACGTTAGCGGGGGCCCACGAGATGAAAATAGACATTATTCAGGCCGACATCACCCAGCTCAAGGTTGACGCGATTGTGAATGCCGCCAACAACTCATTACTGGGCGGCGGCGGTGTCGATGGCGCAATTCATCGCGCCGCAGGACCGGAGCTGCTGGAAGAATGCAAACGTCTAAACGGTTGCGAAACCGGTTCTGCCAAAATAACCGGCGCCTACCGGCTGCCGGCAAAATACATCATTCATACCGTTGGCCCGATCTGGCACGGCGGTGGTCAACGCGAAGCCGAGCTGCTGGCATCGTGCTACCGTGAGTG
>JAVVEE010000025.1:0-32145 GCA_032251315.1 Gammaproteobacteria bacterium | reverse complement strand
GACCGACGGCATAGTCTTTCTTGTAAAAGACCTGGATAGCCTGCATCAGTCCGCCCCAGTCCCGACCGGAAACGGCCACCCGGCGTAGCGGCTTGCCGTCACCGCCGATTTTCTGGCTGCGCTTGATGCTGCTAACGAAGCCCCGGAAAACGACCGGCAGCGTGGCATACAGGTGCGGCTCACGTGCCATGCGGATCTCGATCATATCCATGGGCTCAATCATTGAATACAGGCTGTCACCTGATTGCGCCATGGCCCTGTCCGGGAAGTCGACCGAGAATACGCCCGCCGGCTGGCTCACGCCGCGGCTGAAGCGCACCACACTGCCTTCGGACAGCATGGGCGTTAAATCAATCACGCTCTGCGGACCGGTAGCCACTTTGGTTCTTTTGCGGTCGCGCTGCACGACTTTGATCAGCGTGATTTCGACTTTGGGTTGATAAACTTTCATATTAAGCTCCAGTGTTTTTTTTGTAGCAGGTTGTTGATACTGACCAGAATCCGGCAGTTTCTCGGCTGAAATCGCTCATCAGGTTCTCAGGCTCGTGCCGTCGGCCATAGCCTGACCCGTGGCCATGGCCGTCGCCTGCGCATCATCAGCGAATGCCGCGCTCAGCGGGTCAGTTTTACCCAGCGACTCCATGGCGAGCGCCGCCTCATTGGTCACCGCTACCGGGCTGTCCTCAAGCGGATACATGGCCAGAAAAGGATTTTCGCCCGCTCTCGGGCTCACCGGGCGGCCGCCGCCGGTGGTCGAACAGGTGGAGGCGCCGAACAGGTCAGAAAAGTCAGGAAAGCGCGAAAGCATGCCGTAGCCGTTGAGCAGCAAGCAATAGGCGTCATTGTATGTCGAGGCAATCGCCATTAGCTCGCCTTTTAGCTGCGTCGCCAGACCGGCGGGCGCAGCCATAATCTGAAACATATTGCGCGCGGCCTGCTCAAATGACATTGCTGTGTACATCAGCGGCGCCAGCGTTGCATCGATGTAACCTGATGCCATGTTCACCTGCTCAGTGACTGCGGTCAATAGCTCGGTCGAAGCGTCCAGCACGTCGGTCGCCACGCTGGACATGGAAAAGCCCAGCGCACTGTCCACCTTTTCCGACCATGCCTGCTGCTCTTTGATGGTGTCGGACATGCTGGCCTGGGTCGCTTTGTAGCGGCCTCGGGGATTGTTGATGGCGCCGGTAATCGGGTCGATCTGTTTTAGCGCGGAATCGCTGGCCTCGCGCAAAACTGTCATGCTGATATTAAATTGTGACAGCAGCGGCCGGGTTTTATGGCGGCGCAGCTGGAACTGGTCGGGCGAAACCACGACCGCCATATTATTCAGCTGGTCGGCAAAGATCAGCTCGATAAAATCAGGATCACGCCCCGCCTTGGCGTTTTCCGCCCGCCACTTGTGCCAGGCCTTGTAAACCGTCTCGTACAGCCGCTGGAACAGCTCCTGCCCGTCCATGCTTTTAGTGCCGCGCCAGCCGGTATGGCCCGCCAGTGTCAGCGTTTCCAGCCCTTCGCCCTGTCCGTCAACCCATGCGCCATCCAGCGTCTGTGTCGTGTTGTTACGCGACGGGCTGTTGCGAGTGAGCTCTTCGGGGCGAATCACAAAACTGGCCTGAGCGAGACTGGCCGCCTGCTGGGAATCCCACAGCAGAAAGGTAATCGGCTTATTTTTTTGACTTGACGGTATCATGATGATTCTCCAATCTTTTATTCACTTTAAATTCGCTTCGCCGTCGTGCCTGTGAAGACCACGGCATAATAATTTGTTGCCACCACCAGCGAAGCTCGTTGGGCGAAGCTTCGCCATAGCTCACTAGCAGCTCTGGTTTAAACTCGCCCTGCATGCGTTTCATTACGCGACCTGCTTCATGTTCATTTCTTCCAATAACAAACTTACTGTCGGAGTAAATATAAATGTTCAGCGCCTGGAGCTTCGATGGCTTACGGCCGCGCGCGTTTCTACCTTTCTCGACTTCCATCTGCCGGTTAACACAAGAAACGCACAGCAGCCGACCTATGAGACGCGTGGCGCGGGGGATTTCACAGCGCACGCAGCTAATTTCATCCGGTGGCTTGCACTCCATGCCTGCATGACTTGCACCAATGGGGCAGGACCTGCAATGCGCCATAGCGACATCAATCTCCAGATCAGCCTTCTGTGCTCTACGGAAAAGGCCAGCACAGGCGTTCTCACTCAGTCGCAGGTGGCCGGCATGCCTCGGGCAATCAAACAACACCAAGGCACCTGTAACCGGTTCTGTGGGCTCAGGCGAATCGAAGGTTTGCTGGTAGGCCAGAGACATGCCGGGTGAGGCTATAGCACGCCGGTTTGGGTGGCCTGTTTCAAAATATGGCAGGGCTGGTACCTGTCTGGTATGCGAACACCGGGAGCAGCTGCTAAAGCTTGCGCGGCCGCAACCAGGGCCTGCTCAAGGTTCATCACGTGATTTTTCAAAACGCGGATGCGCTCGAAATTTAGAGCAGTGCTCAATGCGCCCTGAGCATACGACAAGGCAAGCTCTTCTTGCTCAGTGCTTATTTCAGGGCCGCTACGGGTCTCTTGCTCAATTAGCTCGGCCAGGCCTTCGGTATCGGCATCGATCAACGCCAGCGCGGCGGCATCGGCCTCATCGTCACCATTACCAGCAGCACGTCGCTGAATCAGCTGCTCGCGCTTAGCCTTCAATGCATTTTGCCGTTGTCTCAGGTGGTCGACTTGTGTGCGGCTGGCTTGTTTTCGTTCTTGCGCGCCAGCCAATGCTTCACGGGCTAATAAAATATTTTCCGCCAGGTGAACGGGAAGATTTGCAACCGGTACAGTGGGGCAGCTGTGAGCCGCTAAACTCGCGTTCAGCTCATCGATAGTGGCGCGAACCACCTTGCTTGCATCACGCTGTAAATCTGCACTCCGTTCTGCAGCGGAGTCGCTGACGGCTTCATTTTCTTTCTGTTCAATCATGCTCAGCTGGGATTGAGCATCTTTTAATTTCTGCCGGGCGGTGAACGTGTCGCCACCGTCTGCCAGTAATAAGTCGAGTTCATTTTGTGCAGTAGTAACCTGCTCTTTCATTGCGAGTGCTGAATTTTTCATCTGTTCGATCTCCGGTAGTGGTTTTAATTATTTAATTTAAATTAGGCCGCGCTGGGCGAGCTGTGTGCTGAGCTGGTTGGCCTGGGCTTCCAATCTGCAAGCCTCAATAGAAGCAAGTTGATTATTTTTAACAGCAGTGCTGAGTGATTTTCTGAACTGGATCATATTGCTTCTGTTTTTTGCAATGACTTCAGTCCTGGTCGGCGTCAGTTGTCGATTCAGCGAACTCATCGATTTTGCAGCTCGGCTCAGTACCGAGGAGGATTCGATGTGTTTGCGACGTCCATCGTATATGCTTTTCAAAATTGAGCCGCCTTCGTTTTTGCTGGCTCTGGCTCCGGCTCGCTGAGCGTCTAGTTCAGCGACAAGTTTCATAAAATTAGACATATCAGTCTCCTAAATTGGTGTGAAATTCTATTAGCGGCTCACGATTCAAGGCGCGCAACAAGCGATTCGTGAAGCTCGTCTATGCCAGATGCAGATGGCAGCTCGCCGGTAACAGCGATGCAAGCTGAAGCATACGTGCTCAGAATATGGGAAAGGGTTAATCGACTGACCGTTTCAAGTATCTCGGTCGTGTCGGGCTTATTAACTAACGAAGGATCTGAAAATGCCTTTTGCATTGATAATTCAGTGACCATCTTTGCGAGTATTTTTGGATCTAGGTTTTCGAGTGTGGTTTTCATAATTTCGTCGTTTAGTTGCTTACTTTGGAGTAGTCGAAGCCACCACCCCAGCGCTTTGTGCTGGCTGGTTTTTGGTTGTCTTCGGGCGGGGTGTAATTGGTTAGAGATTCAAATCTCAGGTGTTCACCTTGAAAGGTTAGATAGACCGTACCGATAGGGCCGTTACGCTGTTTGCCGATGATTAATTCAGCAACACCCTTTGCCGTGGTCGCAGGGTCGTACACTTCATCGCGGTACAGGAACATAATCACGTCGGCATCCTGCTCAATAGCGCCTGAATCCCGAAGGTCAGACATAACGGGCCGCCTATTAGAGCGCTGCTCAAGGCTTCGATTTAACTGCGACAGCGCAATCACCGGCACCTGTAATTCTTTAGCCAAGGACTTGAGTCCCTGTGATATTCGCATTACCTCAAGATTCCTATTTTCGTTTTGCTTTGAGTTTCCGGACATCAGCTGTAGATAATCCACAGCGATCAGGCTGATTTTTTGCTTACGATGCAGCCGGCGGGCGCGAGTTCGGATGTCATCAACAGTAAGCGCGGGGGTATCATCGATATAAAGCGGCGCATCACCAATCTTTGAGGAAACCTGAGTTACCCTGTCATAGTCGCTTTCTTGCAATTCACCAGACCGGTAGTTTTGAAAATTGATTTTTGCTAATGAAGCCACTTGCCTTTCAATCAGACTTTCAGACGGCATCTCCAGCGAGAATACCAACGTGCCTTGCTTCTGTCGGATGGCCACAGCTTCAGCCACATTCATTGCAAAGGTGGTCTTACCCATCGACGGCCTGCCAGCGATAATGATCAGTTCTCCTGGATGTAATCCAGTGAGCTTTTCATCGAGGTCGGTAAAACCGGTGGACAGGCCTGTAATGCCGCCGCCGTTTTCATGTCGCTCATCGAGTGCGTTCAGTACGCCGGGGAGCAGCTGGGATGCTGACATCGGGCCGCCGTCTGTTTTCTGCAATCGCTCACCAATGGCGTGTATTTTTTGGCCTGCCTGATCAAGCAGGGTGGCGCTGGTGCAGTCTTTGGCGTTGAAGGCATGTGGATGCTATGTCGGTGCCAACAGCGATCAACTGGCGCAATACTGAACGCTCACGAACTATATCGGCGTAGGCCAGAATGTTTGCGGCGCTGGGCGTGTCCTTGGCGAGGCGGCCTAGGTAGACCATGCCACCAATCTCATTAAGCTCATCGGTCTGCGCCAACCACTGCGACAAAGTGACAACATCGAACGGCTGATCCTTCGCTTCCAGCGTCCCAATGGCTTTGAAAATCATCCGGTGCTCTAACCGGAAGAAATCACTTTCATAAATCCGGTCGGCGATTTTCTCCCAGGCTTGATTGTCCAGCAATAAGCCGCCAATGACGGCCTGCTCAGCTTCGATGGAGTGTGGTGGGGTATTGGTCGACATCATTCTGATTCTCCGCCATGGTATGAACCTTCTACTGTTTTCGTGAAGCTCGACTGTTTCACTAAAAACTCTAGATTGGCCATCCATGGGGGTGAGCCATTTCGACCAGGTGCATTACCTGTTAGGAACTTCGATTTTGCTACGTAAGTAAAATAGCTTTCCCACCACTGAAGCTGTTGGCGTTCACGATCTTCAGACCAGCGGGCTTTCAGGTGAGCTCTTCTAGCCTTACTCCAGATTTTTACACGAGGTAGCATAGGTAGGATTTGGTGATACAACTCAATAATTTCTTGATGAGGACAGGTCGGCGGCGCTGTGCCGACGACTAAAGGTATATCCTTTCCATTCCCTTCCATTCCCTTCCCTTCCGGGGGTGAGGCCTCGTCGAGGTTAGGCTGTTGCCTCTGTGATTGATCGGCGATAGCTCGACGAATGATCGGCGAGGTTTCACCGTTTGGCTGAGGATATTTGTAGGTTGGTCGATCTATCTTCTGGTGTTGATGCCAGCCTGTTACGGCCCAGTAGTGTTTGCCATCATGCTCATACGCGATCAATAGCCCGTTATCAATCAGATCAGCAACAAGCCCTTCAACGTCGCTGATCGAGAGGTCATCACCCGGAAACACTTCCATCTTCAGACGCTTGAATGAGGCTGGATGTATGCCGGCGTCATCGCAGAAATTCCATATTCCAATAAAGAGCAGGCGCGCAAGCGGTGGACATTCAACGACTTGTTCGGATGTCCAGAATTCGGGCTTAGTCGTGCGTATCCGGGCCACATCAATCACCCTGCTGCAGCATCGCTTTCATTGATTGGGCCCAGGCGTGCGAGAGCTCATCCTTGTGGCCGCGATGCACGCACGGATTCGCGAGCAAGCCCGTGAAGTAATTGGCTCTATTCCGGTGCCGGATTTTATTGCCCGCCCTGATCGTGGAGATCGTATCGACGTGAGCTTTCATCGTGTTGTTTCCAACTGAGCTATCTGCCAGTTTTCGAATCCGACAGGATCGATAAGAACGCGCTTGCCGATTTTTACTGTGCAGGCATCCATTCCATTAGTGGATCTGTTAAATAGCAACCATCGGAGTGATGAAACTGTAAATGCAGGATTGTTATCTGCTACCTGCCGTACAGTCTGAAGCGGTTGCCTTGTTGGTGCGGTTGCGGTCGTGTTCATATTTACCTCTCGTTATGTTTGTGGCTTGCGGCCACTTGCGAGAGATTGTTACACGGGAATATTCTGATTTGTTGCGAGGTGACTACTAAATGGTATTAATGGTTAAAATGGTCTACATGCGATTTTGGCGATTTAACAAATACCTGGGAATTAACACTCATAATTTTCTGAAGCAATTACCGTATGCCGCATAAATACTTTTAGGTGTTTGAACTTTTGCACCCCTAACTTCAAAATGAGTTGATGTGGCTTTTGTTACCTGATCATATTTATCTACATTTTTCACTATATGCTGGAATACTTCTGTGTGAGCTGGAATCCTTGCTCCTTCATCCATAAACTCATTAATTACCTGCCTTAATAACCTATTGACTGCGTTAGAGCGCTCTGGCTCACGTATGTAATTCGCTTCCGTGAATCTATCATCTGAGACCGCAGCTGCACCAGAAACTACAAACCAAGGCCTGAGCAAGCTACTATCTTGGAGCGGCCATTGGCCCATGAACACAAGCAAGCGTTTAGTATCTTCACGCGTTATAGTTGCATCGGCACCTGAGAACACTTTCTCTTCTGTGAGCCCCGGCACTGTAAAACCACCAGCACCACACATTACAGGCACTGTTTCCGTGCGGTGATTGGGATTACCAAGGCAATTCAATAAATGCGGGGTCTCTCGTGCTGTTTTCAATAACGCTTCAATATTATTTTTAATTCGAGCGTGATCGTTCTCTTTATCGCCTAGCAGGCAACCTACAGCATAAATCGGCAGGGATTCCGGATTTTCAGCAAGCAAGTCTTTAGCGACTACCTGAAGAGCGGGTATTCTCGGGTCGTAGTTGTCTGGAAAATTCACTCATGGCCCCCGAATATCTTATCATTCATTGAGGCAATCACCGTCGCTGTATGCGCTTCTGACAGATGCGCGTACCTCTTCACCATCTGCATGGTCTTATGGCCCAGCACATCCGCTATTTCCACCATCGAGGCACCATTCATGGCCAGGTAGGACGCTGCCGAATGTCGCAGGTCATGGAATCTGAAATCATCGAGACCAGCGGCTTCAACTGCTTTTTGCCATGGAATGCGAACAAATAGCGGCTTTTCAATATTTCTGCCCGGAAACAATAGATTGGTTTTCAGGCTGCGAATTTTTGAATGCTTTCGTAGTAGCTCGAGTGCGTGCCCGTACAGGGAGACCACACGACGCTCGCCATTTTTGGTATCGTGCAAGATAATTCGCGCCAGCTTTAAATCAACATCAGGCCACCTAAGATTCATGATTTCACCCTGGCGCATGCCCGTCGACAAAGCCAACACAACAATCGTATATAGCGATTTATTCGAGGCATCTTTGCAGGCTCTCAATAGCCGACTGCGCTCGCCTTCAATGATCTTTCCATCATCTGCCACTTCGTCATCGGACAAGAAGCGCACCCTGCCTCTGGGTTCTTTGGGTTTGCGCACCTTCCTAAGAGGGTTATCTTCCAGCCAGCCCCATTCATTCACGGCAACCGTAAAAGCATGGGATAAAGCAGATAGGTATCGAACGACCGTGGCGGGCGCCTTGCTTGCAGCCAACTTATCACGGGCCTCTGATAATAATGCCGGCGTTATATCACCCAGAGTGTAATCACCTAGCTCCTTACTCCACCAGTCATATTGAACCTTTTGGCGCTTATGGTCTTTTTTGTCAGGCAGGACGTTTTCTACATAGCGATCAATCAGATCAGCCAACGTGTGTTTTCTTGATTCCGTTGTTTTGAAATACCGATTATCCCGAATGGCCGACTCCGTATCCTGCCCCCAGCGCTTTGCGTCGGTGAGGCGTGTGAATGTAGCTCGCTGATGCGGAAAACCCTTGAGCCTTATATCGACGCGGTAGCTGACGGTGCCATCCTGATTAACTCTTTTGCGAATCGAAGCCATGTGACTTGCCTGTTATTGATACTGACTAAGACAATACAATAAACCGGAATAAATTACAACAACGGATACATAATCCCCGTATGTATCAACAACAACACCAGAAGAAACAGATGCTTACACAACTGCGCCTTTTCAAAGGCGCACTCATGGCGCACTGACTTTACAAAAAGGCCCGTAAAGGCGATTACCAAAGGCATGCGGGAGCTTGCTATTTTTGTGTGTGCTGACGAGTTGTGACGAAGTGCGCCGTGAGTGCGCCTTGTGGCTTTTCATGTCGTCGGGGGCGATCTATAACTTGCTGAATACTAAGGGGGAATTTGGTGGCCGAACCTGGAATTGAACCAGGGACACGCGGATTTTCAATCCGCTGCTCTACCAACTGAGCTATTCGGCCGTGCGCTTATTCAGCTTTCTGAACAGAACTGCTCAGAGGTTGCGTATTTAAGCCGCTCACCCGCTGTGAGTCAAGTTATTCCCGCCGGCATTGCGCTGGTATTACAGATTCTGCTGCAAAATGTTCGCTATCGGCGTGGCCAGCGCGTACTGCCGGTAGTTCTCAAGGTTGCACCAGCGCTGCTCGCTGTGCTCGTGTATTGCGGTTGTTGCAGGCAGCAGTTGCACCCGACAGGGAGTGATGTCGAGATGGTAGTGGCTGAAGGTGTGCCGGAATGCGGGCTGATCTGCGATCGCCTCGACCTGATAGCCCCAGCGTTTTTCGCATGCCTGTGTCACGTCACTCTCCAGTGCCAGTTCGGGAAAACTCCACAGACCGCCCCAGATACCGGTGGGCGGGCGTTTTTCCAGCAGCAGTTCACCGTCGCGGTTTATCAGCAGCAGCATGCGCACGCTTTTGACCGCCAGCGTTTTTTTCGGACGGGGTGTGGGCAGTTCACCGACCCGCTGGTTTCTATGCGCCCGGCAGCCTTGCATCAGCGGGCAATGCGGGCAGTCGGGTGCTGAGCGTCTGCATACGGTGGCGCCCAGATCCATCATGGCCTGGGTGTAATCGGCGCAGCGGGTGCCGGGGGTGCAGGCTTCGGCCTTTTCCCAGAGTGCATTTTCCACCGGCTTTTTTCCGGCCCAGCCGTCGATTTCGAAATAGCGGCTCAGCACCCGTCTGACGTTGCCGTCGAGTATGGCGTGACGTTGCCCCAGCGCCTGCGCCAGAATTGCGCCGGCGGTGGAGCGGCCGATACCGGGCAGTGCCAGCACCTCGTCGAACTGCTCGGGAAAGCGACCGTTATGCTGCTGCTGGATCTGCACCGCGGCTTTGTGCAGATTACGGGCGCGGCTGTAATAACCCAGCCCGGCCCAGAGGTTCATCACTTCATCCAGCGAAGCGTGGGCCAGGCGGGTGTGGTCGGGAAATTTTTCCAGAAAATTCTGATAATAGGGGATGACGCTGGCGACCTGGGTTTGCTGGAGCATAACCTCGGCCAGCCAGACCCGGTACAGGCTGCGCGGATGCTGCCAGGGGAGATCGTGGCGACCATGCTGATCGAACCAGTCTAAAACCTGATCGGCGAAGGGCTGATTGACAATAGCCGCGTCTGTCCTGGCGGCGGCGTTGGTTGTAACCACGGTTCAGCGCTGCCACTCACCCGATTTGCCGCCGAGCTTGCTCAGCAGCTGGATGTCGCTCATGCGCATGCCGCGATCCATCGCCTTGCACATGTCATAGATGGTTAACAGGGTGATCTGCACGGCGGTCAGCGCCTCCATTTCCACGCCGGTGTTGCCGGTGGTTTCCACCGTCGCGCGGCACAACACGCTGGCAGCCTGTTCGTCGGGCAGCAGTTCGATATCGACATGTGACAAAGCCAGCGGATGGCACAGCGGAATCAGCTCTGCGGTTTTTTTAGAGGCCATGATGCCCGCGATTCGGGCCACCGCCAGCACATCGCCCTTTTTGTTGTCGCCCTGCAAAATACGTTGCAGAGTTTCGGCCTGCATGTAGATGCGCCCCTCGGCCACAGCGCGCCGCCGGGTAGCGGCCTTGTCGCCCACATCCACCATATGGGCTTCGCCGCGCTCGTTAAAATGATTCAGTTTGTCGCTCATCTAAATTCTCTGTCTCTCTGCGGTGAATGTTTTAACTGCCAACTATTTAACGAGGCCACTACACATCATGCACCCAGCGCTCTTTTTCACCGGTGGTTTCTTTTTTCCAGAAGGGGGCGCGGGCCTTGAGTTCTTCAATTAAGTAGCGGCAGGCGGCGAAGGCGTCTTCGCGGTGTGCCGACCAGGCGGCGGTGAGCACGATCGGGTCGCCCGGTTTGATCTCGCCGAAACGGTGGATGATAAGGCAGTCTACCAGCGGCCATTTGCTCGAAGCCTCTTCGCACAGTCGATCGAGAAACTGCTGGGTCATGGCTGGATAGTGTTCCAGCGTCATCAGCTGCACATCATCGCCGGCGTTAAAGTCACGCATGGTGCCGATGAAGTTGGCGCTGGCACCGTAACTGCCGGGACGTAGATGTGCGTTCTGATAGCGCTCGAGTTCGTGCAGTGGCGCGAGGGGCTGGGAGTACAAAAATGCAGGCACTTCAGCCTCCGGTCACGGGCGGAAAAAAGGCCACTTCGTCGCCGTCATTCACCACGTCATCAGCACGGGCATAATCCATATTGATGGCGCACAGGGTATTGACCGGATAGTCGCGCTCGGTCAGTTGATCCCAGACCTCGCGCACCGTCATCCCGGGCCGGGCTTCGATCCGGACCGAATCCATACCCAGCTTCTCACGCAGGCTGGCAAAAAATTTAACTTCAATCGTCATGGGTGGATAATAACTTTTTTAGTGGCAGGCTGCTATCAAAGGCGTTAGTCCGCAGATGAACGCCAGGGACGCGATCAAAACTTTGGAACGTGGCGCAGGAGCGCCTGGGGAAGCGTTCCCACGCTGGGCGTGGGAACGATGTCAAATCATTTTCAGTCCCCAGTCAAAGCACTCAATCACTCCCTTACTGAATAAGGATAAACAACGCCGTCTGGCCGCGCTGGATGTTCAGCAGGATCTGCTTGTTGTTGCCGGCGACAATCTGGCGGAATTCGTTCAGGGTTTTAACCGCTCTTCGATTCACCGAGAGGATGATGTCGCCTTCGCGCAGGCTTGAGTTCCAGGCCGGGCTGTTCTGCTCGACTTCGGTGACGACCAGATAAACTTCGCCGCCCTCGTTGGCCTGTTCGATGGTGGCACCGGCCAGACGCTCATGCACTCTTTGGCCTTCGACCACCTCTTCCACCTTGTCCTTGATGACGGCGGTCAGGGTCTTGCTGCGTTTGTCGCGGATGATTTCCAGCTGCATTTCTTCACCGACCCGCATCATGCCCACCACATTGCGCATGGCCGATGCGCTACTCACCGGGCTGCCGTTGATTGCGACCACCACATCACCGGCTTCGAGTCCGGCTTCGGCGGCGGCGGAATTTTCGATGACCTTGGAGATGACCACGCCGGAATGCACATCAAGGCCAAAGGCCTGGATCAGCTCGGGGGTCAAGTCCTGCATGATAACGCCCAGTATGCCCCGGCGCACTTCACCGAATTCAATCAGCTGGTCGACAATCTGCCGCACCATGTTGATCGGTATCGCAAAGCCGATGCCGACATTGCCCTGGCCACCCGCAGCTATGATTGCAGTATTAATGCCGATCAGTTCGCCGTTCAGATTCACCAGCGCGCCGCCCGAATTGCCGGGATTGATTGAGGCATCGGTCTGGATAAAATCTTCGTAACCTTCGATACCCAGGCCGGTGCGGCCCAGCGCACTGACGATGCCCGAGGTTACGGTCTGCCCCAGACCAAACGGATTGCCGATCGCTACCGCAAAATCACCGACGCGCAACTGATCGGAATCGGCCATAGGAACATCGGCGAGACCGTCTTCCTTTACCTTGAGCAGAGCCACGTCGGCCTCGGGATCGGAGCCGACCAGCGTGGCCAGCAACTGTCGGCCATTATGTAGAACAATCTCTATTTCATCCGCGCCCTCAACCACATGATGATTAGTGACGATGTAGCCCTTGTCGGCGTCAATGACCACGCCCGAACCCAGGCTTCTGGTTTCGCGGCGCTGGGGCTTACCGCCGTATTCCTGAAAAAAACGCCTGAAGAAGGGGTCGTTGAGCAGCGGGTTATTCTGCACACTCGTATGGCCACGGGTGGCAATGTTAACCACTGCCGGTTGCACGCGTTCAACCATCGGTGCCAGTGTCGGCAGTGGTTCGCCGGCGACACTGACCGGCAATGCCGCCAAACTCAGGCCTGAATTAAATACAATGAAGGCGAACAGGATTAACCCTGTCAACTTTAATCTGGACATATCATCTCCTCGAATTACTTACACAAAATGACCATAGCCATTCATAAAGGTTCGAAATTTTTATTCCGGATAATTATTATCTATAAATTTCCAATATGGAAGTGGCTTGATGTTGGCTGTGCTAACTGCTAAGTTTGGCCCACTATTTTATTCAACAAGGATCAAACTCATGCGCTCCACTCATTTTCTGGCACTGATGCTACCCGTAATCTCCCTGTTCGCAATTGCCTGCGAGAGCACACCCCAACCCCAGCAGATTCAACTCGACACTGTCGAGAAAAAAGCCAGCTACAGCATCGGGATGAATTTTGTCAGCCGCTTGAATAAAGAAGGCGCAAATCTGGACATTGATGCTCTGATCTACGGCATGAGAGACGCAGAGGCGGGTAAAACCCCCGCCTTATCCGATGAGGAGATGGCTCAGGCCATCAAGGATCTTCAGGCGCAACTTCAGAGCGACAAACTGGCAGAACTACAGGCCATGGCCGAATCCAATCTTGGAGAAGGCAAAGCCTTTCTGGAAGCCAATGCCGCCAAAGAGGGCGTTATCACCACTGACAGTGGCCTACAGTATAAAGTACTTGAAGAGGGCAGCGGCGCTTCACCGACTGCAGATGACACTGTAGTGACACATTATGAAGGCCGGCTCATCAATGGACAGGTTTTCGATAGCTCCTATGAGCGTGGAGAGCCCGCCACTTTTCCGGTTAGCGGCGTTATTCCAGGCTGGACCGAGGCCCTGCAGTTAATGAAAGAGGGTGCCAAATGGCGACTGTTCGTACCTGCCGACCTGGCTTATGGCGAAGCCCAACGCGGCCCGCTCATTGAGCCCAATTCAACCCTGATCTTCGATATTGAATTGCTGGATATCAATCCTGAGGAAGAATAAACCATAGTTGGCAGTTGGCAGTTGGCAGTAATTTTAGTCCACAGATGAAGGCGGATAAGGGCAAAGCTAAAAGCCCGTAATAAAGCAGAAAATAATTAAGTGGAAGTCATTGCTGTAATTTGAAACAAAGCAATTCAAAGTTTTTTTCGCGTCCTTGGCGTTTTTCGCGGACCAATACTTTTTAGTTTTTGACTTTATCCGCGTTCATCTGTGGACCAAATGCCTTGCAATTCTCCGCAGTGAACACGGCTCCCCCCGAAAAAATCCTAAACAAGCCGCTCCAGTTCCCGTTTCAGCGCCAGTTCGGCGTCGGCACAGGCCTGTCTGGCACGCTCAATTAATTCCATCTCAATCGTTCCTGTGGTTTCACACCGCGTTTCAATTTTTTGGCATAAATTCATCAGCCTCATTGCGCCCACGGTACCGCTGGAAGATTTAAGTATATGCGCGATGCCGGCTACAGTGGTGGCATCACCCTGCTCTGCAGCCTGAAACATCTCACTGCATAATTGTGAAATCTGTACCAGACACAGTCGCATTACTCTTTCTGTTAACTCCGGATTAGGCTTGCCCCGCCAGTTACGCAACAGATCCAGTTGCGCCTGATCAAGCACATACCTCTCCGATTTGCTATCCACCTCAGGGCGAGCGAGCGCTACTTCCTTGTTTTCAGCATAGTTTTCGACCTCACCAGCTTTAGCATCAATCCACTTATGAACGATCCGGCTTAAATTTTCATAGTCAAAAGGCTTGTGCAGAATATCATTCATGCCCACATCTAAACATAGCGCATCCTCACCGGCAGTAAGGGCAATAATGGGGATGGCCTGACGCTGGGTTTCCCGCTCTCTTTCACGCCATGCCTGCGTCGCCACACAACCATTCATTACCGGCATCTTGTAATCCATGAGTACCAGTCGATAATTTCCCCGATCCAGCGCCTGCAATGCCTGTTCACCATCACCGGCTATATCGACGTCATACCCCATAAGTCTGAGCATTTCAGCGGCCAGATCCTGATTAACCTCGTTATCTTCTGCTAACAGGATCTTTTCCCTATTATCACTGTCTAATTTTTGCTTCACTTTACCTCCTTAAATAACAGTAGATTAAAGTCAAAAACATTCTACTTATGTACAATCGAATGATACATTAAGTATAAATCAACAATGAGCCACTTTATGCAATATCAGGATAATTCATCATCTAAATCACGTGTCTTAATTGTGGACAATGATCCGGTCATGAGGCTTCTGATGAGAGAGTCGCTGGCCCAGGATAGTTACATAATTGAAGAAGCGGCTGATGGTTACGAAGCGCTAAAAGCTATAGCCCAACAACCACCCGATGTTGTCCTGCTGGATGTCAGAATGCCGGAAATGAACGGCTATGAGGTTTGTGCAGAAATACGTAAAAACCATGATGATAGTGGTATTGCCATTATTATGGTAACCGGGCTTGATGATTCGGATTCTATTGCCAAAGCTTTCCGCCTTGGTGGAACCGATTTTATTAACAAGCCCATCAACTGGAGCGTATTTCCTTATCGGGTTCAATATGTGCTCAGGGCCAAAACCGCATTTAGCAAGCTTAAACGCCGCGAGAAACATCTGGCGCACCTGGAGCGCATCTCCCAACTGATTACCCAGCATTCTAATCGGGATCTCATCTTACAAAATGCACTGGAGATCATGCTCGATATCTTTACTGCGGATAGAGCATGCATAATTGCCTTTTCTGATAACAGCTCCGCAAGAACGAATATTCCCTACGAGGCACTGCTTAACGACACCCCTTCACTACATGGTTATGAAGATCAGTTGTGGCTGGAAATAAAGCATAAGTCGGATATTATTAATGATGGCTCACCTGCTGCACTTAACAGCAACACTGTGAATTTACAGCAGGGCGGACAATATTTGTTTTCTGCCTTTGCCCAGATGCTGGTACCGCTATACCGGGGAAAGAAACAATCCTATTTTCTGTGCCTGCATCAGTGCTCCATAGCTCCGGCATGGAGCACTGATGATCGTGAGACTTTCAAAAGTATTGCCGAGCGATTGAGCGGGATATTTTCCCAGCATCTCCTCACCAGAAACCTCAGCCAAAGTGAAGACCTGCTCCGTCAGGCGCAGCATATTGGTCAGCTGGGAAACTGGACATTGAATTTGGCGACTGATCGGATGAACTGGTCTAATGAAGTTTTCAAACTCTTCAACAAAAGTCCGTCCAGCTTCATTCCTTCTTTTTCCTATTTCTCCAATATTGTCTATAAAAAAGATATGAAATTACTCAAATCTTTTCATCAATCCATCCTCCACTCCGGCGGAACCCATAGCATTGAATTTCGTTTCCTTACCTCAGAAGGAATGCTTCGTTATGCTTATCTGCAAGGCACCGGGATTGGTAATGAAAAGGGCGAAGTGATTGAGATTGCCGGCACCATTAAGGATATTACAGAACAGAAAATAACCACGCTTGCCTTGCTGGAAAGCGAAGCCCGATTCAGGCGCCTTGCTGAAAATGCGCCCGGTGTTATTTTCAGAGTTTCATTACCCGATGAAAAGTTCGAATACATCAGCCCCGCATCCATAAATATTTTTGATTATCGCCCCGATGAATTCAAGGACGTGGACTGGCTATTTGAGAATGTTATCAACTCTGAAAATAAACCCCATTTTTTTGCTCAGTGGCAGGCATTTAAACAGGGCAAAAATAACAATGGATTTGAATATTCCATCAGGAAAAAATCGGGCGAGACACGCTGGCTTAACCAGAACAATGTGCTCATCAGGGACGCTGACGGCACAGTGATTGCAGCTGAAGGCATTATCACTGATATCACCCCCCAGAAAATAATGCACGAAAAGCTGCTGGACTCCGAGAGTGATATGCGCGGCATTCTCAGCAACCTGCAGGACACTTTCTTTCGCATCAACAAGTTTGGCCGCGTCACCATGAGTTCTGATTCTGTCACTGAACTACTAAAGCTGTCACCGCTTGAGCTTAACGGCAAAAAATTCAGCGACCTCTTTATTAATT
The DNA here is from genome assembly GCA_032251315.1 of Gammaproteobacteria bacterium. Taxonomy (GTDB): domain Bacteria; phylum Pseudomonadota; class Gammaproteobacteria; order SZUA-229; family SZUA-229; genus LH-M37. The sequence goes on along the minus strand of JAVVEE010000025.1, from coordinate 15,585 downwards.
TCGATGAGTACGCCACGTTTATCAGCGCACTGGCAGAAAACGACGGCCATCTGGTTAGCTATCATGCTCGCATGCGGCGGCAGGATGATGAAATACGCTGGGTCGCCCTGTCAATGCAGACCTCTGAAAGCTCATCGAACTTTATTGAAGGTACCGCTCGTGATATTACCGACATTCTAAAACAGCAGGAACAGGATGCACACGATCAAAAAATGGAGGCGATCGGTAAACTTACCAGCGGTGTAGCCCATGACTTCGGCAATTTAATGACCATAGCCAAGGGCAACCTTGAGCTATTTGAAGATCTATATGCTGATCATTATGACAGCAAGAGTGATGCGAGAGAGTTGCTCGAAGATACCCGTTCAGCCATCGCCGACAGCATCAGCCTGACGCGGCAATTGCTGGCCTTCTCCAGGGGAAAAGCGGTTACCCCTCAAATAGTTAATGCCGGTGAAACCATAATCGCCTTCGCGCAACTAATTCGAAGTACACTGGGCGATTGTATAAAATTATCCATCGATATCCAGAATGAGCTGCCTCCTATCAAGGTCGACCCAGCTCAATTCGAAAGCGCCCTGCTTAATGTCATGATCAATGCCCGCGATGCTATGCCCAATGGGGGTGAAGCCTCTATCATTGCGACATCAACCAGAGACCCGAATAGTGATGATGAATACGTTCTCATTACTTTAGAAGACAACGGTACCGGCATGAATAGCGAGGTACTTAAACACGCCATTGAGCCTTTCTACACCACCAAGAAAAATGAAGGCAATGGACTGGGCCTAAGCATGGTATACGGTTTTATGCAGCAATCCAATGGTGAACTTAATATTCATAGTTCACCCGGCCTCGGTACCAGCCTTAGCATGAAATTTCCTGCTCAGCCTGCGCAGGCGGCAGAAAAAATTGAACTCTCTGATCACGAGGATGCACCCTTTAATTGCGAAACCATTCTTGTTGTTGAAGATCGAGATGCCGTCAGACGTTTTGTCCTGCGCTCGCTGAGTCAACTCAACCTAAATATTATTGATACGGATAATGTTGAGCATGCGCAGGACATCTTAAACAATAACCCCAACATCAGCCTGTTATTCAGTGACATCGTCATGCCTGGTAACATGGACGGATGTGAACTGGCCGTCTGGGCTCATAAGCGCTTCCCCGACCTGAAGATTCTGTTAACTACCGCCGCAGAAATGGAAGCGCAAATAGAAAGTTGTTGCGCGCGGCAACTCTTTCCGATTCTGCAAAAGCCCTACAACCAGCATGACCTTATTAACAAACTGCGCGATCTTCTTTAATGATCGCGGATTCTAAAAATACTCAAAAGCATTTTTATTCAATACCACGGTTGCTTGCAGGCTATTCCCACTCTTTTTAAATTCTTTTTCGCAGATGCTCCACATGCCATAATGTATCAGTTCCAGCATTGCTATTTCGTACCGGAAAAATAAGCTTGCAGAAAATGGACGATCTCAATTCAATTAATTATTTTATAAAGTAATAATAAAATTATGGACACTCCTGAGCCTAAAATTCTTATTGTTGAAGATGATCGTCGACTAAGTCGGCTTATCAGCCGTTATCTGGAACGGGCCCACTTTATTTCCCAGACTGTACATAATGGTGACGAATTACATCAACATCTTAAAACGGATAATTACAGCCTGATCCTGCTCGACATAATGTTACCGGGCAAAAGCGGCCTGGAGCTGGCTAAGGAAATTCGTCAGATTTCGGATATCCCGATTATTTTCCTCACTGCCAGAGCCGATATCAGTGACAAAGTTAATGGCCTGGACATTGGCGCCGATGACTACATCACTAAGCCTTTTGAAGAGCAGGAGTTAATCGCTCGTATTCATTCCGTATTGCGACGATTCAGGAAAAACAAGCCGGCTGCTTTCACTGTTCATAAACACAAGATCTGCTTTGCAGGCTGGATGCTCAACACCATTGATCAGACCCTCACTTCGCCGGACGGCCGGCCCACTTACATTACCGGAAATGAATACCAGGTGCTGGAAGCCCTGGTCCGCAGACCGCATAAGGTACTCACTCGCGATGATATTCTTGCGCTGATGTCAGGCCGTGAATGGTGTCCGCTGGATCGTTCCGCTGATATGGCCATTTCAAAAATAAGAAAAAAAATCGAAAAAGATCCCAAAAATCCCGAGCTTATAAAGACCATCAGAAACAAGGGATACCAGCTTACCGCTGACATCTATTTTTATAAATCTCCGGCGAAGTCCTGACGAATTAAGAGATAGTTGGCAGTTGGCAGTTGGCAACTATATTTTATTCCAGCAACCCTCAAAGTGACACCTTGAAAAAGTTCATGAGGTTGCTTAGATGGTCAGCCTGATCTTTCAGTCGGGTGGAAAAGTTGGCGGCTTCTGTTGCAGCATCATTATTGTCTTCGGTCAGGTCATTCATGTCGCTTATGGCTCGGTTTACTTCTATCACATTAAGCGATTGTTCACGGCTGGCCTGTGCGATTTTTTCCACCACATCAGAAACCTGCCTGACTGCGCCCACAATTTCGCCCAGGGCTTCGCCGGAAGCATCAACCTGCTGGCTGAAGGCATCGACCCTGATCACACTTTCTTCAATCAGCTGTTTAATTTCTTTGGCGGACGCCGCCGAGCGTTGCGCCAGATTGCGCACTTCATTGGCCACTACTGCAAAGCCCCTGCCGCCGTCGCCTGCACGGGCTGCTTCCACCGAAGCGTTCAGCGCCAGCAGGTTGGTTTGAAAGGCGATACTGTCAATCACGGCGGTAATTTCTGATATTTTCTTGCTGCTGGCATCCACCTGGCCCATGCTGCCGATGGTATTGGTAATCGCCAGCGCGCCTTCGCGTGCCACTTCGGTTGCATTATTTGCCAGCTCGCTGGCCTGCTCTGCATTTTCAGCATTGTCCTGCACTGAACGGGTGATTTGGGTCATGCTACCGGCGGTTTCATGCAGTGTTATGTTCTGCCTGGCGATTAATTCAGACAAATTTACGTTATCGGTTGAGATTTCATAGGCGGTGTCCCTGATCTGATCGGAAGTGTCATTGACACCGCCCACAATGACTTGCAGATGCAGATACAGATCACCCAGTGCGCCCATCAGTTTACCCATTTCATCCTTGCCATCTGCCAGTGCCGGCTGACCGATCAACTCTCCTTTGGCCAGTTTTTCAATGATGGCCTGACTTTGACGCATATGGGCGGTGAGCCTCCGCAATATTATTAACGCACCGGCAATGATCGACAGCCCTATAAGCATAAATACAATGAGTTCGCCTTTCATAAGCCGCGATAGCGCGCCCGATACATCCTCCAGTTCGCGTGACATAATATCGTATTGATGTTCGGCGAGTGGCTTTATTGCAGCGCTAAGGATTTCAGCCTGCTGGTTGAAGGGCGGCATGATTTTATTGCCCGCTGCAGCTCCCTCTTCAACATAGACATTTGCCAAGTTCATGCCCAGACGATAATACTCATCAGTCTGCTGCTGGAGACGTACCACCGCTTGCAGTCTTTCTTTGTCATTATTTTTTCTGTAGTGATCTTCGAAGGTGGACAGGCCGGAGAGCAGTGACTGATAACTCTCACTGACCTGAGCAGTAGTATTGTTCGGTTTATTGCTGCCACGTGTTGCAGAAACTTGAGTCAGTTTCTGTTGAATACGGATGACATCCTTGTCCATCTGCTGGGCAGCACGAGCGAGGATAATGCCATCCACCTTAGCCATGGAGGCGAGTGAATGGACTTCATTACTCAGATAATAGGTCCAGAGGGCAGTAAGAATGACCAATGTCAGTGACACTGACGATGAGATGATGACTTTCATCGCAATGCTGCAATCACGTATTTTCATTTACTGATTCTCTATCGTTTTTTCTAACCGACCTGTTTTTTAGTTTAACCTGAATCCGTGACTAAACCGCGGATTCAGGTTAAACTAACGGATGACGCTTGTAGTCAGACATCCTTAACTTACCCACCTTTAAAGATTAGCCGCATTTTAAATTTATGCCAGTCGGTCATATGTTTAGTTTTTATTTTATAGCCCTTAGTCCAGCCATCACTCTTTACTCGTTTCTCTGTCGCACAGCACGCAGCCGAGTTCGACACCGAGCATTTTTTGCCGACCCGATTCGGCCACGACCCATGGGCGGCTCTGCCAGGGCGGATTGTGACGCACGTGCTGAGCGTGTCCGCAGGCCAGCTCAGCGACCCAGTCGCCGTAGATGTCCTGATTAAAACCTGTGATCGCCTGCTTCATGATTAGTGCTAATGAGTGATTGTTTATGATAATGGCTCGGCGGATGTTTCACTGACAGGGCCCAGCAGCGTGCCCAGCCACGCACTCTCTCTCTTGCTGTCCAGCGCCAGCTTTACCGCGACCGTTAAGGGCACCGATAACAGCATGCCGGCCGTTCCCAGCACCCAGCCCCAGAACACCAGCGAAAGAAACACCACCAGCGTGGACAGCCCCAGGCCCCTGCCCATATATTTGGGTTCGATTACATTGCCGACCACAACATTAATCACCATGTAACCGGCCATGACCAGAATGGCGCTGCCCGTGCCCAGCTGCACCAGCGCCAGCAACACCACCGGTACCGCTGCGATGATGGAGCCGATAGTGGGTACATAATTCAGCATGAAAGCCAGCACGCCCCATAAGGCCGGATAATCAACCCCCAACGCCCACAACCAGAGCGCAACCAGAAGTCCTGTCAGTGCACTCGTGCCGGTTTTTATGCTCATGTACTTCCTGAGCTTTTCGGTGAACACGGCAGAAAACTCACCGCCTTTTTTACCGCCACTAATGGCGGCCAGCTTCTCTGAAAAATGCGCGCCTTCCAGCAGAATAAAAATAACGGTCAACAGTATTAAAAATGAATTGGCCAGTACATTGCCGAAGCCGGAAAGAATGGAGACCACCATATTCATGGCTGCTTTCGGATCAAGGTTGCTGCTCAGGTAACCCGCCGGCAGCATCACACCCTGCGTCGCCAGCCACTGGATAAAGGCCTGCCACTGCTGCGAAATACGCGCCTGATAGGAAGGCAGATTTCTGGAAAAATCATCTACGGAACTGCCGATCAGCACAGCCATGGCCAGCCCGGCAATCAGCACCAGCACGACCACCAGCACCAGTGAGGTATGCTCGCCAACGCCGATTCTCTGCAAACCCAGCATCACCGGAAAACACAGAATCGCGATAAACACCGAAAGAAAAAACGGCACCAGCAAAGGCGCGGCCTGCTTCATGCCGGCAATAATAATGACCAGCGCGGCGATGACCAGCACCGCCCTTGATGTTTTCGAAAAACCTGACTCCTGCATTTTTTATCCCCTTATTGTATTAATAAAACGTAAAGACTGATTTTCACCGCAGAGAGCGCAGAGAAAAGCTTGTTTTCATATAAAACAAATTTAATTTATAGATTTTCAAATGCACCCTATAACTAATTTCAGAGTTATACATAAATCAACTACGATTTTCCCCTGCAATCTCTGCGCCTCTGCGGTGAACGCTTTTGTCCTTTTTTTTATTCCGTATCACTGTCATCGCCATCATCTAAATCCTCGTCCAGCAGGTCGATGTCTTCGTGATCCAGTTCGACTTTTTCTATTTTCTCGAAACGGCTGCTGATTTTGTTTGCGGAGGTGCTGACTTCCTTCACGTCGTCGTTGGCCATGCGAATATGGTTGGACAAATTATCCATACGTTTTTTGAAGCGGCCAAAGTCTTTCGACAGCCCGACCAGGTGCTCCTGGATCAAATGCACCTGTTTTCGGGTGGCGGCATCCTTGAGCACGGCGCGGACGGTAGTCAAAACTGCCATCAGGGTTGAGGGCGATACCATCCACACGCGCTTGCGGTGCGAGTCTTCCACCAGCTCGGGCTGGTGGGCATGGATTTCCGCGAACACCGATTCGGCGGGAATAAACATGATGGCGCTGTCGGAGGTTTCACCGGGAATGATGTACTTGTCAGCTATGTCCTTGATGTGTTTTTTCACGTCCTGACGGAACTGCCGCTCTGCACTTTGCCTGTCTGATTCGGCCATCTCGTTATCCATCATGCGCTTGTAGGAGTCCAGCGGGAATTTGGAATCGATCGCCAGATCGCCGGTGGGCTCGGGCAGGAACAGCATGCAGTCCACACGCGTGCCGTTGGACAGCGTATGTTGCAGGGAGAAGTTGCTCTCCGGCATCATGTTGCGCACCAGCGCCGCCATCTGCACTTCGCCAAAAGCACCGCGCGAGCGTTTGTCCGACAGCACCTCCTGCAAGCTCACCACGCTGGTGGAAAGCTCGGTAATTCTTTTCTGCGCTTCGTCAATTTTAGCCAGCCGCTTCACGACATCGACAAAGGTTTCGGTAGTTTTTTCAAAGCCCTTGCTCAGGCGCTTTTCCACCTGACCGCTGATCTCGTTCAGGCGCTGATGCAGCATCTCCTGCATTTTCCTGTTGGAGTCCGCCGATTTTTCAATGCTGATTTGCGACATCTCGCCCAATCGCTTCTCGATGCTATGCTGCATTTCACCAAAGCGCTGCTCGAATTTTCCCTGCATGCCGGCCAGGCTGGTGAGCTGTGATTCACGGCTTTCCCGCAACCGGGTTTCAATATTCTGAAACTGCCGGTTCTGTTCCTCGTTGCGCATATCGGTGCGCAGCTGTTGCCCGCGCATGCGCCATAGCAGCACGACGACCAGCAACAGCAGTGCCAGCATTATCAGATCCACGAGCGTTATATTGTTAATATTCATGTTCATAAATCATCACATTTTTTGCATGAATATTCATGCATTTATAATCATGTTATCTTACACACTATTATTATTTAACGCGCTAATCTAAAACTCTGCATGGCTATCGCTCTCTGTGCCCCTTCCGAAATAACGGACCCCGGCAGCAAGTCTTTTCAGCTCAATGACAAAGGCAGTAACCTTAATATTTTTATGGTTCATAAGGATGCGCGCTTTCATGCCTTAATATGCTGGTGGCTCAGATCCAAGCGATTATTAACCCTCATTTTCTTGACAATATCCGTCTTCTGGCATAAGTTAGTTACCGTTCACTATCCTTAGTGATAACCAACGACTACAAATTAAAGAGGTTTATTATGAGCGACTATGATTCAGAACTGGATGCCAGCGGCCTGAACTGCCCACTCCCCATTTTGCGTGCCAAGAAAGCTTTGGCTGCACTGGAAGCCAACCAAACTCTCAAAATCATCGCGACCGACCCGGGTTCAGTGAAAGATTTTGAAGCTTTTTGTAAGCAGACCGGCAATGAGCTGCTTTCTAGTGGTGAAGAAGGCGGTAAATTCGTCTTTATGATTAAGAAGTCTTAATCGCTTCCGCCTCTATCAGGGTCTGTTAATCGTTTCGCTATGAGCACACGCTTACCAGGCCCTGAGCGCAGGCTGTTAATTCTCAAGGAATCTCAGCATCTGTTTGCCGAGAAAGGATTCCACGGCGTTTCTATCGATGAAATCGCCCGTGCTGTTAATGTTAGTCCCGCCATTCTGTACCGCCATTTCGATTCCAAGCAGGCCCTCTATGATGCGGTTTTAGCCGAGCTTTCCTCACAACGGGAAAGCTATGTTGAGGCGGTTATCAACAGCGGTGCCAACTTCGAAGAGGTTTTGGTCAGCATGACTGAGGTTTTTATCCACAGCATCGATGAAAACCCCAATTTACTGCGCATCGAAATGCAGAGCCTTCTCAATGGCAACCCTGCCACCAGTGAGTTTTTTGAAAACCGCTGGAAAAGCTTTACTGACTATATCAATTTCAGCCTGAATGAGCTTCTGGCTTACGATATAGATGACCGTGAAATCAAGATTCTCACTGCCAGCCTGATGTTTCAGGGCATGGTGCGCGAAGCCCTGCTGCAAAAATACCTGCAACCTCAGGATCGCCTGATTGATGTCAGTCTCAATGAGCTCAGTCGAGAGCTGGTGACGCTGTTCGTGCGCGCGGTGGGCATTGACCGGCCCCGACCTGCTGAAACCGTATAACTTACCCGGCTTCGATTCACACCTCACCTGCTGACAATACTGCGGTTTTCAGCTAAATTAGCCGCACCTTTATCCACCAAAGAAATCGTTACCATGAAAAAATATATATTTGCCGCCGTCGCCCTCTTTCTGGCTCTGGGCTCAGTGCTGCTGTTCACCGAAATGGCCACCACCTATTCAACGCTGGTTGACGAGGAGGTCGCGGAATCTTCAGAGATCGCAATCGCGCCCGAATCGACAGCCACAGGCGCGATCGTCAATGTCAGAATGGAAACGAGCATGGGTGAGGTACTGCTGGAACTGTATCCGGACAGAGCACCCGAGACGGTCAGGAACTTTCTCAGCTATACCAATGCCGGCACTTATGACGGCACCCTGTTTCACCGCATCATTAACGGCTTTATGAATCAGGGCGGTGGCTATACTGTCGATTATGTCAAAGCCGAAACGCAACGGCCCATTCCCAATGAGGCTTACAACGGCCTGAAGAATCTGCGCGGCACCATTGCCATGGCCCGCACCAGTGCGCCGCACTCGGCTACCAGTCAGTTTTTTATCAACACTGCGGATAACACCATGCTTGATCACACCGGCAAAAACATGAGCGGCTGGGGTTATGCGGTATTCGGTAAGGTGGTGAATGGCATGGAGGTGATTGATAACATGGCCAGTGTGCAGACCGGGTCTGCGGGTCCTTTCTCGCAGGATGCGCCGCTAACACCCGTCATTATTCAAAAAATGACCGAAGTTAAAGCGGACTAGGAGCCTGTCGGATTTAGGATGAATTGGCTGCGGAAGTGGGAGAGCGGCTCAAATTTCCCCAATTTTTCGTTGCGTAGAACCACTATGCGCCTCAAAATTGGGAAAAATTTGCGCTCACTCTCCCACCACCTCGCTTCAATCCCCCTAAACCCGACAGGCTCCTAGGCATCGACCGGGATCGACTCAGGCCAGTAACCCCGGCAGGTAATACTCGCTCACCAGCAGACGTTTTCCGCCCACACGAAAGACCGAGCGCCGCCCCCAGAGCACCTCACCCTGCGCCCCGGTTTTTTCATAGAGCGCGCTTTCGGGGTTCAGGCGTGTGACCATGATCTCATCACGCCGCATGCTGCGGTCGGCAAATAACATTACTCCCAGCGGCCGGTTGCCGAGACTGGCATACCGGCGTTCGGCGCCTTTAAGGGTACGAAGAGGGATAACGGTGCGGGCATAGACTACCGCCCTGTTGCCACAAAATAGATGTACCTGCCGGATCAGGGCGTACCGGCTGATGGGCATATTCAACGCTTTGGCTTCATCCACCGTGGCGCGCCCGATAGCCTGCGACAGCACCTCAACATGAAAATCCCCGCCGCCATGCCGAATCAGTCTGGCCGTTAATGAAGAGACATCAAACAGCCATGAACGCAGTTCGGCAGATAAATTCTTCGAGAATAGTTGCCGACGCCGGTACCATCGCTGTGAAATATGGCTAGAACTCATGATCGCACCTGTTTTAATAAAGCCTGAAACATTAAACAGCTACGAGAACACGCCGGCCGTTATCAGCAGCACAGTTTATAGCTTTTAACTGCCTACTGATAACTGATAACGGCCAACTACTCCTTTTCCGTTTCGAGCCAGCGCTGCAAGATGCTGCCCAGTTCGACCTGCCTGACCGGCTTGCCCAGATAATCGTCCATGCCCGCTGCCAGGCAGCGCTCCCGATCACCCTCCATCACATTGGCCGTCATCGCAATAATCGGCAGATGGCCGTTGTCCGCGAGCCGCTCCTGTTCGCGCCACGATCGTGTCGCCTCGAAGCCATCCAGATTCGGCATCTGACAGTCCATCAACACCGCATCGAAGCTGTCTCTTCCCAGCCAGTCCAGGGCTTCTACGCCGTCATTCGCCAGCTCCGATTTAAGCCCGATTTTCTCCAGCATTTTTTTCGCCACCATCTGATTGATGGGGTTATCTTCAACCAGCAATATCCGCCCATTCAGTTCGAAACGCTGATCGGCAACCACCGGTTTTATCGCTTTCAACTGCGCTTCACTGGCGATGTTCATGGGGATTACGAACCAGAATTTTGAGCCCTTGCCCGGTTCGCTGTCGACCCCGAGATTGCCGTGCATCAGTTCTACCAGCTGGCGCACAATCGCCAGCCCCAGGCCGGAGCCGCCGTACTTGCGGGTGGTGGAACCATCTGCCTGTGAAAACGCCAGAAACAGCTTGTGATGTTTGCGCAGGGGGATGCCGATGCCGGTATCTTCCACTTCAATGCGAATCAGCGCCTCCTTTTCATCCTTGAGCTTGAGTTTGATGCGCACACTCACCCCGCCCTCATGGGTAAATTTGATGGCATTGGAAATTAGATTCACCAGCACCTGCCGCATTCGCGTGGGGTCACCAATCACCCGGGCGGGCACGCCTTCGTCAATTTTACTGTTTAAATAGATCGCGTTCTGCTCGGCTTTCAGCGCGTACAGCACCACCACATCGTTCACCACCTCGCGCAGATCATAGGGGATAGCTTCGAAGCTGAGCTGGCCCGCCTCGATTTTTGAGAGGTCGAGCACGTCGTTGAGAATCGACAGCAGGGCGTCGGCCGATTTGTAGGCCACGTTGACATATTCATACTGCTCGGTGCTCAGCCGGGTATCTTCCAGCAGTTGCAGGGTGCCGATAACGCCATTCATGGGGGTGCGAATTTCATGGCTCATGTTGGCCAGAAAATCACCCTTGGTGCGACTCATTCTTTCGGCGTGCTCCTTGGCTTTCACCAGCTGCTCTTCAACGTTTTTAACGCGTGCAATTTCAGTCGTGAGCGAGTGGTTAAGGTTTTCCATGTCGCTGGAAGCACGGGTGAGATTGCTGATCAAACCGGCATTTTTCAACGACAGTCTTATGGCATCGGCGGAGGATTTATTAAGACGGCAGGCTGCCACAATAATCGCACCCAGGAAGAAGGTCGTCATCACCGACAGGGCGTAATAAACCTCGCCGCCAATATAAAAAAGTCGCACCGCCAGCGGCACCAGAATAAAGCCCACATAAGCCGAATAAACCCAGGCCACATTGGAGTAACTGATGCCACTGGCCGAGACCCCGACCAGAATGAAGGCCAGGATTATCTGTTCCATCTGCTTGTAGGGGAACATCAGGGTGGAGGCAATGCCCCAGCCCATGGCGACGAATATCACCGCCAGAAAATACCAGCGTTTGGCCACATCGGCGGAGATGTAAAAATCATCCCTTCTGTACAGCCCCAGATGCTGAATGGCGGCGCAGATAAAAAACAGTACAACCATCATTGCCAGCCAGACGCTCAGCACGATCGGTGGCAATTTCCCCCAGACCAGTCCAACCCAGGTGATGACCATCAGCAAACTCGCCAGATTGCTGAAGCCGGAGCTCTCGATTAATCTGATCTCCTGAGTCTCGCGCACAGCTTCGGCATAGACATCGATTTCGTCTTCGACTTCGACTTCAGGCTGATGTCTATTTCTAAAAAAGTTAAGCATGGGCTACGGCAACATTATTGTGATCAGGGTTTATACATAGACGAACAGTCAGCAATGATCCAGCTATTGGCCGGAATTACACCGAGCCGTAGCGTTGCGATCTGCCCAGCCAGCGCGTTACCAGCGGTGCGATGCTCTCCGGGTATTGCTGCTGAATCTGTGTTGCCGCCAGCCTGACCTCCTCCAGCATAAATTCGTCGCGTAGCACGTCTGCGATTCTCATGCCCGCCACGCCGGTCTGGCGGGTGCCCAGCACTTCCCCCGCGCCGCGCATTTCCAGATCTTTCTGGGCGATGATGAAGCCGCTGCTGTTTTCCCGCAGAATCGCCAGCCGTTGCCGGGCCTTCTCTGATAACGGCGCCTGATACATCAGCACGCAGGCGCTCTGTTTCTCGCCGCGCCCGACGCGCCCGCGCAGCTGGTGCAGCTGCGACAGCCCCAGACGTTCGGCGTTTTCAATGATCATCAGTGACGCCCCGGGCACATCCACGCCCACCTCTATGACAGTGGTGGCCACCAGCAGGTTAATTTCACCGGCCTTGAACTGCGCCACTACGGCATCCTTTTCAGCCTGCTTCATCCGGCCGTGCACCAGACCGATGTTAAGGTCATGCAGATCCTGATGTAATTGCAGCGCGGTGGCTTCGGCGGCCTGACATTGCAAAAATTCGGACTCTTCCACGAGGGTGCATACCCAGTAGGCCTGCCCGCCATTGCGACAGGCCCCGGCGACACGCGCAATCACCTCATCTCTGCGCTGGTCGGAGATCACCACGGTTGAAATCCGCTTGCGCCCGGCGGGCAGCTCGTCGATGATCGAATAGTCCAGGTCGGCATAGGCGGTCATCGCCAGGCTACGCGGAATGGGGGTCGCGGTCATGATCAGCTGGTGCGGAACCCGCTGTCCGCGAGCCCCTTTTTCGCGCAGTGAGAGCCGCTGATGCACGCCAAAACGGTGCTGCTCGTCAACGATGACCAGTGCCAGATTATTAAACGCAACGTCATCCTGAAACAGTGCGTGCGTACCCACGACGATGCGAACCTCGCCCTGTTTTATCTGCGCCAGCTTGGCCTCTCTGGGCTTGCCCTTGTCCTTGCCGGTGAGCAGCAGGCAGGCTTGCGGGGCACTGTCTTCCGGATTGTTAAATTCATTACCGAACCAGTCGCTGAACCAGGTATTAAAGTTTTCATACAGCTGACCAGCCAGTATTTCGGTGGGCGCCATAATCGCCACCTGAGACGACCGGTTGACCACCGCCAGCGCGGCGCAAGCGGCCACAGCGGTCTTTCCCGAACCGACATCGCCCTGTAACAGGCGCATCATCGGTGCGCTGTTTTTCAGGTCGGCGATGATCTCCCGCACCACTTTTTTCTGCGCCCCGGTCAGCTCGAAGCCCAGGGTTTTGACAAAACCGTTCAGTGTTTCGCCTTTTGTGGCAAACGCTGCCGCCCGGTTTTTTCGGGTTTGCTGCCGGCACTGCATCATGCTTAGACGATAGGCGACCAGCTCTTCAAAAATCAGCCGTTGCTGCGCGGGATGCTGCACCGCCTCGATACTGCGCAATGAGGACCCGGCATCGGGATGGTGCACCATTTCCAGCGCTTGCATCAGGCCGGGGAAAGCCTTTTCCCTGAGCAGCGAATCCGGCAGCCACTCGGGTACACCCTCATCGCGCAGCCGCGTTAATGCCTGTGTGGCCAGATTTCTCAGCATAGTCTGGTGCACCCCTTCGGTTTTCGGATACACCGGCGTCAAAGTCGTCTGCATGGGCGGCGGTTCGTGCTCTGTCAGCGCCTGGTATTCCGGGTGGGCGATTTCCAGGCTGCCGGCACCGTACCTGACTTCGCCAAAGCAGCGAATGCGCTTGCCCGCGGCCAGGCTCGCCTGCTGGCTGGCACTGAAATGGAAAAACCGCAGCACGATGCCGCCGGTGGCATCGGCTAGGTAACACAGCAGGGAACGGCCGCTGCCGGCTCTGCCCTTGCCCCAGCTCCTGCCGTGGCGGCTGAGACGCACTTCGCTGTGCTCGATTACGCCTTCGATGACCACCTGCCGGCCCGGTTGCAGGGTGCCGATCGGCACTACGCGGGTACGATCTTCATAGCGCAGGGGCAGATGAAAGAGTACATCCTGAATCGTATAGAGACCGAGTTTCTCCAGTTTGATGGCGACCGCCGGCCCTACGCCTTTCAGCGTCTGCACCGACTGGTATTCGAAACTTTCATCCTGAGTCATGACTTGTCCAAACTATCCGATCTGTTTCAGCACGGAGACTCCTAGTCGCCCAGTTCCATCACCGCATCCATTTCCACACCCGCATCCCGGGGCAGCGCGGCCACGCCCACGGCGGCTCTGGCCGGATAGGGCTCGGTGAAATACTCGGCCATCACCTTATTGACGATGGCGAAGTTGCCCAGATCCAGCAGGAAGATATTGAGCTTGGCGATATCCGAGAAATCGCCGCCCGCCGCCCTTGCGACCGCCTGCAAATTATCGAACACCCGTCGAATCTGCGCCTCGATGTCGCCCTCGACCATCTCCATGGTGGCCGGCACCAGCGGTATCTGCCCGGACAGATACACTGTCGAACCCACCTTCACCGCCTGTGAATAGGTGCCTATGGCCTGTGGCGCGTCGCTGCTGGCTATTATCTCTCTGCTCATTACGGTCTCTCGTTATCAATAAAATAGGGCTATTACATCACTTTAGTCTGTTTATTCCAACATTTACCCGCGCATCGCTGAATGCCGCTCTTAATGAAGATTGAACCGGTGCCGGTTTTGTTTTTTCTGCAGAGGCCATTCCTGTATGGATCACTGAACCGAAAGCCAGCTGACGATAAAGTCGGCCACTGCCTGTGCACTGTTCAGATCGAGCAGGGGCAGGCTGCCGGTCTCTATCAATGCATCCGAGGCCACGGCCACTACATTTCTGTCACCGGGGTAGATTAAATCCTTACGGGTCGATGGCCGGTGCAGTTCAATTTTGGGAAATGATAAATGCCGGAATCCTTCCACCAGCACCAGGTCAATAATGTCCAGATTCAGTTCGGCCAGGAGTTCGGCCAGTTGCGGCTCATTGCCTGCGGGCGTTTCCGTTATCAGCGCTCGCCGGTAGCTGGACGCGACCAGCATCTGCTCCGCCCCGGCCTTGCGCAACTCGTAACTGTCCTTGCCCGGCTGATCGATATCGAAATCATGGTGCGCATGTTTGATCATCGCCACCCGCAGGCCTCTGGCCTTGAGCAGAGGTAGAACCTTTACCAGCAGCGTGGTTTTACCGCTACCGCTGTAGGCGGAAAAACCCAGCACCGGCTTTCTGAATTTATCTGTCATGGGGGCTCCGCTCTCTAAAAATATGATCCAGTTCAACTTTATAAAGGATAAATGGCAACAGGCTCTGCTTTGCCCCGATATTCTCCAGCACTTCCTGTCTACAGCCTATAAACTCAAACTTCTTTAATAAACATTCCCGGAGTCGATGATGAATAAGTTTACTCGATTTATTAGCGCCGCCCTGTTCTCGGCAATACTGATACCGTCACTAAGTTATGGCAAGGACCCGACCCACCATGAACCCGACCATGCCACTTCCGGTATAGAGTCGCTCTCGCCCGGACTACGTGAGCTGCTGCAAAAGGAAATGCTGGCAATACAGGATGGCATGCAGACTATCATTCCTGCTTATGCCGCCGGTAAGTGGCATGATGTTGCTGAAATCGCCCATAAAATTAAAAGCAGCTACATCCTGCAACAAAGCCTCAGCGATGCTCAGGTGAAGGAACTCCAGACCTCTCTGCCCGATGCATTTGTAAAGCAGGATCAGCTGTTTCATTATCTGGCCGGGCAGCTCAACCATTTTGCCCGCCAGCAAAATCCGGAACTGGTTGGCTTTTATTATTCAAAACTCGTCGAGTCCTGCGTTAGCTGTCATGCCGTGCATGCTCTACACCGATTCCCGGAATTAGCTTCTGAAGCCGCCGACGCACATGCTCATTAGGTACACAGCCTAATACATTTACCTGTAATAACCGGG
>JAVVEE010000024.1:3753-32356 GCA_032251315.1 Gammaproteobacteria bacterium | reverse complement strand
ATGAATGATATAACGATAGCAACTCACAACGGTAATTTTCATGCGGATGATGTTTTCAGTATCGCTGCACTTAAGTGTATATTCCCTGCTTTTAAGCTCATTCGTACCCGTGATTTAGAGTTGATCGACAAGGCGGATGTTGTGGTTGATGTGGGTGGCGTGTATGACCCGGAGGCAGGCCGTTTTGATCATCATCAGCGTGGTGGTGCGGGTGAGCGCGAGAATGGTATTCCCTATTCCTCATTTGGCTTGATCTGGCAGAAATATGGCCCGGAAATATGCGGGGGGAATCAGGACATCGCCAATGCGGTTGATTCAGGTCTGGTATCAAATATTGATGCCATCGATTGTGGTCATGTCGAGGGTGTGACTAAAGGTATTAGCCTCAGTCAGACTATTTCAATGTTTAACCCGACCTGGCAGGAAAAGGGTCACTTTGATGCCTGTTTTGACGACGCGGTTGATTTTGCATCGCGCGTTTTAACACGATTCATTGCAGCTGCCGGCGGTGGCATTAGTGCGAAAGCCATTGTGGCTGAGGCGATTGAAAATGCGAAAGATCCCAGGGTGATTGTTTTAGAAAAATATACGCCGTGGAAAAGAACGGTTCACGCCTTGTCTGAAGAGGCTTTATATATGGTTTACCCGTCACAGACGGGCCAATGGAGAATTCAAACCGTACCCGTTGAACCCGGTTCATTCGAAAACAGGAAGTCGCTGCCTAATCAATGGGCTGGCTTATCCGATAAAGAACTTAAAGACGTAACCGGCATTGATGACGCCATGTTTTGCCATAATGGTTTATTTATCGCGGGTGCAGAATCATTTGAAAGCACCATGAAAATGGCATCCATGGCACTTCAAGAATAGTAGAGCTAAGGCGTAGGTCTTTCTCTGCGGTGAGCGCTTTTAAACTCTTAGCCATTAGTCCCATTCATGGGGTCTTCTTCATCCTCTTCCGTTCCATCATTCACCAGGCTCAAGGAATTGAGAGCCGCTTCCTGTTTTTCGCTGTTGCCATTCGCGCCTTTTTCGGCAAGGTCGATTTTCAGGCGTAGGTTGTTGGCGCCGTCGGCATTTTTCAGTGCGTCATCGAGGGTGATTTTTCCAGCGTTGTATAGGTCAAGCAGCGCCATGTCGAATGTCTGCATGCCCATGGGGGCCGATTTTTCCATCACCTCTTTGATTTCCAGGATTTCACCGCCCTTGATCAGGTCGGCAATGCGCGGTGAGTTGAGCAGGATTTCGATCGCCGCACAGCGTTTCTTGTCGACGGTGGGTACGAGCCGTTGCGAGACAAAACATTGTAGATTGATGGAGAGGTCGCTAAGCAGGGAGTTGCGCTTTTCTTCCGGGAAGAAATTGATAATGCGATCCAGTGCCTGATTGGCGTTGTTGGCGTGTAGCGTGGAGATGGCCAGATGACCGGTTTCGGCAAAGGCCAGGGCGTGCTCCATGGTTTCACGGTCACGAATCTCGCCAATGAGGATAACGTCGGGTGCCTGACGCAGGGTGTTTTTCAGCGCATCGGCAAAGGAGTCGGTGTCCACGCCGACTTCGCGCTGATTGATGATGCAGCCCCGATGCTGGTGCACGAACTCGATGGGGTCTTCAATGGTGATGATATGGCCCTTGGAGTTCCGGTTTCGGTGATCGATCAGCGCGGCTAGGGAGGTCGATTTGCCCGAGCCGGTGCCGCCGACAAAAAGTATGAGTCCGCGCTTGAGCATGATTACTTTCTGCAGGACATCGGGTAGGCCAAGGTCTTTGAGGTTGGGAATGTCAGTGACGATATTGCGGATGACCATCGAGCACTCATTGCGTTGCCTGAAGATGTTGACGCGAAAACGGCCGACATCACTCAGGGACAGCGCCAGATTCATTTCCGGCTTGAGACGAAATTCCTCCTTCTGCTTCTCATTCATAATCTCATTGGCAAGGCTTTCCACCCAGCCCGGGGGCGCAGGGTCCTTGCCCAGAGAGGTGAGTGTGCCGCTGAATTTCGCGCTGGGTGGCGCACCGGTAGATAAATAGAGATCGGAACCGCCTTTTTCGGCGAGAATTTTTAAAAGGGGGGTAACTTTCATGTCAGGGCCGTCTGCTTATTATTATTTGGGGTATAAGTATACCGATTGTAGGGAAGTTATGAAAAGAGGAGAAAAGCTTAAAAAGAAATAAACGATAAGCGCACTGAATTGGCGCATGAATGGTAGCGGTAAGTGCATAAGTTATTGTTAATTAAATATTATTTTAATATTATTTATGCGTACCGGGTAATTCGTATGGATTAATAGGCGGGGGATCTTTAAAATGAGCTTCCACAGAGAGTTGCAATAAAGAGAGGCGGTTTTGGCGATATCAATCGAAGAAAGTGAGCAGTATGTGCATCCCGACAGACGCGTGAGGGATGCGCGACAGACTAAATTGCAGCATATTTGCCTGCAACTGGCCGCGCTGGGGCACAAGTGCCAGTTGAGCAAAGAGCACGGTTATCTCTCTGTCGCCGACAGCCTGATCAAAAACTATTCAGAATACCGGCGTATGTTTGCGGAATACCGGTGTCCGGCCGATCAGCGTATACAGGATTTCCTCAATGGTTATCTCCAGCGTAACGGGGTTGAGCAGAGCATCAAGTTGCCTGCCGAAACCTTCTCACTGAATGAGACCGGCGTGGCCAGAGAGCTGTCCCTGCCGCTGAGCGGTAACAGCTACAAGTCCGATTTGCTGGAATCCTATCGCGTCAGACAGGGGGTTTTGCACAATCCCAAAAATGACCGACGCACCACCTCCGGGGTGTTTCATATCGTCGAGGGCGGGCTGCCGATTCCGGCGGACAAAAAAGCGGTGCCGGTGAATGTCTATGCCAATTTATTGCAGCTGGCGCTCGATCCCCCTGACGATCTAATGGCTCTGCCCATTTCGAGCGGTCTGTCCAAGCCCATCAATTTATGGGTCTCGCTGTTAATGCGACCCATTGTGCGACCGGAAGTAGAAGGGGTGTTGCCGGAAAAAACGCTGGAAACCCGCTTTTTCGTCCCCGGTGGGCTGGTCGCGAATCTCGATTTTGTGGAGGCCATCTTTGGTAACGGCGGTGACCCCTTCCTCTCAGAAAATGATGCCGCTCTCGATATCAACCACTGGACCGGCCACAGTGGCTGCGTCATTCTGGCCCCGCACCTCACCGGGCAGAGCAAAAAAGCCCTGGGCTTGCCGCACTACGACGAGGCCGATGAAAGGCAACGCAATGAGGGTATGTGCTGGAAAAACGATGATGACCTCTACAATGAGGGCAATGCTTTCAAAATAGTGTGCCGTGATATGAATGGCGTTATCGTCACCATCATTGCCGACAACTATTTTGGCTACAGCAAAAAAGAGATCAAATCCCAGATCAGTTATTCAGCCAATCTATTCGGCGGCGCAGAAGAGGAGCACGCCGGGGGTGCCGTGGCATTTCCGCGCTTTAATCTGGGCGAGAGCTATCTGCCCAAGATAGAAAAGGAGATGATTAACCACACCTTCGTCTGGATGTGTGAGCAGCACGGCGATCGAATAGAAATAAAGGATGAAGGCTACGCCAGCGATAAAAACTGGCCGAACATTATCTACATTCCCGAAGATGCACAGATCAGCATGCAGGGGCAATCGATTCGCTGGAAGAAAAATGGGGACAGGCAGCAGATTAAGTTATTAGCCAAATATACCTACATCTACCCCAGTGGCTTTCGCGTGCATCTGCAAAAACACCCGCAGGCACCCAGCTGGCGCTTGATCGGCACCCTGGGCGAAGGCACCTTCTGCCATAAGCCGAGCACGGTGTCCGGCGGGGGCAAATCAGAGATTTCCAAATCGATACAGGATTCGATGGTCTCCGGACCGGTGTATGTGGGTGATTTTTACGAAGAGCTGGATCAGGTGGAGGCTATTTTTAATCACGATTATTCCATTCGCTTTAAAGACTCGAAAATAAAGGACGAGCGTCAACTGCTGCACAAGGCGCGCAGTCTGGGTTCGGTGATCCGCATGCTCACCCCCTCCAAAACCGATTACAGCGATGACTATAACCGATGGCTGGAAACCATTCCCCAGCATATTCTGGCGCTGGTGTTTCTGATCAAGCGTTTTTATCGGCAGGAATGGAAAGGCGACTGGAGAAAACACTTCTCGGTGGATGAGGTCAACGGCAATCCCGGTCATGAGCTTAAATACGATGGCCGTAAACTGATGACCAGTTACCTGCGCGTGGGCACCCACAGTGATGGCACCTGGCGGTTGTACAAGTTGCGACAGGATTTTGTGGCAGCGACGAAACTACAGACCGAGGATGACATTAGCGCCACCACCGTGGTGCCGGCCGATCAGCTGGAAGGACTCAATCCCCGTTATCATACGAAAAGCGTGAAACTGGTGAAAAACTGTGAGCAGCGGTTGTTCCAGCGCCCTGATGATGCGGTGATTCGCGGTCACGATAAACAGACCGAATCGGATCTGGCGGAAGCGGGAAATTTCATCTCCAATTTTGCGCCACTGTCCAATTTCGATGCCAACAACCTGATTGAAGATGCAGTGGGCCTGCAGGAGTATTCCGAGCCGATGCGAGCTTTGATCAACGAGGCGGCAGCAGGCGGCGAGGATGAATATTTTGTCTCCTCCGCGCACCCCCGGCTGGTCGGCGGCAAACCGAGCCTGAATGTACGTTACCTGCAGATACGCCCTGATCTGGCCGATTCGCGCAGCGCCTATCTGGCGAGACTGGGTACCAGTTTGTCGCGCGGCCTCTCGGCCGACCAGCCGGTCTACTACCCGGTAAATGCGGTATTGCAGGGGCGCAGGAACAACCCGCAGGACAAAGCCGCCGGCATCCGGCCGCTGGCGGTTTATAACCCCATCCATTACCAGGAGCTGCCGGAACTGTTTATGGATCTGATCTGTAGTCTGACCGGCAAATCGCCCTCGACCACCGGTGCAGGCTCGGAAGGTGCGCTCACCAAGGGGCCCTTCAATGCGTTATCGACCACGGCCGATCTGAACAATGCCCTGGTCTCCTATATGCTGTGCGGCCATGACGGCTTCAGCAGCGCCGCCGGCTATATCGGTGCGCGTCGGCGGGTTGATCACGACATCAGCATGCTGATTCCGGAGATCTGGTGTCGCCTGCCGGTGGTGCAGCGAGATCCTGGGTATATGATCGAAAATGGCTGCCTGGAGAAGCTGGAAGATTTCGAGCACGAAGGCAAAATCATTCGCGCTAGCCGCCTGGGTTACCGCATCACCGAAAAGTTTGTCCACGCCTTTTTCGGCAAGGTGTTCGATACGCCTACGATTGTTTTTGACGAGGCCATGCTCAAGCCGGAAACGCAGGACAGGGAGGCCTATATCGACGGCATCAACAATATCACCGAAGCGCAGGAAAAGGTGGCGCTGGCTTATTTCGAGGACGGCTCCATTAATGACGCCTGCCCGCCGTTGCAGGCCGTGCTGCACCTCATGGCTTACGGTGAATATAACGGCAAAACAATCGACGATGCCTCAATCCGGGAAATGTTCACCCGCGACTATCTGATGCAAAGTGACTGGTATCAGCAGCGCCTGCGCATTAAGCAGCAGAGGGATGCTCAGTTGTGGAAAATGAATCGGGATTATGTCGAACAGAGGATGGATGAAACGCCGGAAAATGAGACCGAGGAGTGGGCCGCACTTCAGGGACGAATCGAAAAAGCCGATGAGATGCTGGAGTGGGTCAGTAGCCAGAGTTATCTGGACAGCTTGCAGGGTTCGCTGGGCGCGGACTGGATTCACAAACAGGCCTGATAGAGACCGGATTCACTGGCCTCGCCCACGATAGAAAGCCGCCTCTGTATGCAAATGAGCAGAAGCGGTCATGTTGTCGATGATGAGATCGGTCTGAATATCAGGCCGACTTTGTGCTGATGTGAACCTCCCTGTTCGAGTCTCGCTGTTTAGCTACAGCCTTTGGGGCGTGGCAGTCCAGCCACCTTGTTGGCACATTTGATCAGGCCTGTGGGAAACAGTGAGTAGATATATTTCTGATCACTGCGGTCTTTGCCGTATTTTTTCTTCATGATTTTGGAAAAATTACGCGGTTCACAGACCGTGCCATTCTCTGAGAAATATTCACGAGCTTCATTGATAATGTCCCAATGTTCCGGGGTTAATTCTTCAATCTGTTCATTTTTTGCGATTTGAACGGCGAGTTCTTCACTCCATTCATCGAGATTTTCAAGCCACCCAGCTTCGCTAAGCTCGATGATCTTGCCATTAACTTCTGCTTGCATAACGCGGCACCTGTTTAATAACCTAGTAAATTGATCAGGTATTATATACTGATTCTAATAATTTTCAAAGCCTAATTGAGAAAAGGTTAATATTGTCGGCTGGATGCAGCATTAAAGCCATGATTTAGTCGCATTTTGGCCCTATCTGACCAGCTGGCGCTCGACCTCATCACGCTTTTCCCGCCCTTGCAGGCACTCGATCAGCGCCAGGGCGAAGTCCATAGCTGTGCCCGGACCGCGAGAAGTGATGATCCGGCCATCCATTTCCAGTGCGCTGGTGCGCACATCCAGCCGGGGATAATCATCCAGCGCACCGGGGTAGCAGGTGACCCGTTTGCCTTCAAGCAGCCCCGCTTCGGCCAGTACCCGGGGCGCGGCGCAGATGGCCGCGAGCCATTTCTGCTCGGCGGCATGCTGTTTTAACAGGGTTTGCAGAGGTGCGTTGTCGCGTAAATGGTTCGCCCCCGGCTGGCCGCCGGGCAGGGCAATTAAATCGAAGCGCTTATTGCCGAGTGCTTCAATGGTGGTATCAGGCACAAGGCGGGTGCCGCGCGAGGCGGTAACAACCCGGTCATCAAGGCCGGCGGTGGTGACCTCGACGCCGGCTCGAACCAGCAGGTCGATAATGGTGACCGCTTCGAGCTCTTCACAGCCCTGAGCAAGTGGGACCAGTGCATGTGACATGATTTTTGTTCCCCCGTAATTCAAGCAGTTTTGAAACCGGCACCAGTTCAATGCCATGTTCAGCCAGTTTGTCCAGATTGTTACGTAGAAATGACAACGTTGTCGGGTATGGGTGTGCGATAGCAATAGCGTAACCCTTCTTTTTCGCGACGTCTATAAAGCGGTCGAACTGCTTGCGAATGGTATCGGGTTTGACGTCGGGATCAAGAAAGACATCGCGCACCAGATTGGGTATCCGGTAGTGGCTGGCGGTGTCTGCAATCACCGATTTGTGGCTGGTCCGGCTATCGATAAAATAGATATTATCCAGAGTGGAGATTTCAGCCATGAGCCAGTCCATGTGGCCGGGATGCTGACTCAACAGGCTGCCCATATGGTTATTAATGCCGCGAACATGGGGTACAGAAGCCAGATTCTGTCTCAGTGACTGTTCAAACTGCTGTCGCGTCATGTGTAATTTGAGTGTGCCGGGTGAGAGCTTATGGTGCCCAACCGACTGTAACGGCAGGTGCAGCATGACCTCCTTGTTCTTGGCATAAGCCTGAGTCGCCAGCGTGGTGGCAAAGGTGGTCTGGGGGAGAATGGAGAGGGTCAGCGCGGCCGGAAAGTTGACCACAGTCTGTCCCTGTTCATAATTGTTGCCCAGGTCATCGATGATAATGCTGGCAAGTTTTTCCGCGCCAGCGGCAGAAAACGCCGCCAGTAATACAGCAAAAACAAATAACTGCCCGGCGCGTTGATGCATATGGCAGGGCATTCAGTCAGATGATCAGTGCTTGCGGCTTAAAATAGTCAGCCCCTTGAGCAGAACCAGTGCTTCATGCAGCTGATAGTCTTCGGCGGCCAGGACCTTTTCTTCCTCATCGGAACCGGCCTTGGATTCTTCTATCTCCCGCCTGATTTCCTCGTCAGTCTTGTCCGGATTGGTAATGTGATTGCCAAGGTCGGACTCTTTCAGGCGGAACAGGCTGCCACCTTCGGTTTTGGTCACCTTAAAATCATCGAGCAGAATATCGGGGGTAATGCCTTCGCTCTGGATGGAACGACCGGAAGGGGTGAAATAACGGGCCGTGGTGATTTTAACCGCGCCACCGCTGCGCAGTTCCTGAATGGTTTGCACTGAGCCCTTGCCGAATGTTTTAGAGCCCATTAACACCGCACGTTGGTGATCCTGTAGCGCCCCGGCGACAATTTCAGAAGCGGAGGCAGAGCCGCCGTTGACCAGCACGACGATGGGTGCGCCGTTTAAAACGTCACCCGGCTTGGCGTTAAACTCAAAGCGGGAGTTGTTGACGCGCCCTTCGGTGTAAACCAGTTTGCCCTTGTCGATGAACAGGTCGGAGATGTCAGCGGCGGCATTGAGGACGCCGCCGGGGTTGTTGCGCATATCCAGCACCAGGCCTTTGAGTTCGTCACCGAACTCCTCTTTCAGCGCATTGATGGCCTTGAGCAGGTCAGCAGGGGTTTTTGACTGGAAATTGGTGATGCGTACATAACCATAACCGGGTTCGAGCATCCGGCTTTTGATGCTGGCAACCTTAATGATGTCGCGGGTCACCACAATGACCAGTGGTTTGTCTTCGCCGGCACGCACAATGGTGAGCTTGATATCGGTGCCGGGTTCGCCGCGCATGACCTTAACGGCGTCATTCAGGCTCATGCCCTTCACCGACTGCTCGTCGAGACGTACGATAAGGTCGCCCGCCTGAATGCCGGCTTCAAAGGCAGGGGTGTCGTCGATGGGTGAAATGACTTTGACAAAGCCGTCTTCCATGCCCACCTGAATTCCCAGGCCGCCAAACTGACCGGTAGTGCCAATCTGAAGCTCCTTATATTCATCGGGATTAAGGTAGCTGGAGTGAGGGTCTAAACCTGAGAGCATGCCCTTGATAGCGTACTCCAGCAGCACCTTGTCCTCGACCTCTTCAACATAGTCGGATTTGATGCGTGAAAAAATATCTGAGAAATTACGTAATTCATTGAGGGGTAGTCCGTTAGTCACCTCCTTGTTGGCGAATACGCTGTCAGTGACAGAGACGGAGACCCCGATGAGAATACCCATGGTCAGGACAAGCGCGGCCTTGAATTGTTTAGTCATTAAAAACTCCGTGCCATTTTGGCCGGTTAAATACGTGTAAAGTTGATCTGAAATTATATTGACAGTGGGTCAGACTATAGCACCGTTAGAGCGAAGACGGAGCATGACGTTCCCTGTAAAAGGCGATATTGTACCAAAGGCACCGGCTAACGGGATACGTGCTGCGGCACTTTATGTGTGCACCAGCCAGTGGGGTTGATCGGTTTGCCGCGTTCGCGAATTTCAAAGTAAAGCCCCGGCCTGGGCTGGCCGCCGCTGTCACCGGTAGTGGCGAGGGTTTCGCCGGCAGCCACCCAGTCGCCGGTCTGCTTGAGCAGGGTTTCATTATGGCCATACAGGCTCATATAACCCTCGCCATGGTCGACGATAATGATAAAACCATAACCCTGTAACCAGTCAGAGAAAGCGATGCGGCCGTGACTGATGGCACGAACCGGCGTACCGTAGGGCGCACTAATCAGCACCCCTTTCCATTTTAAATCACCCTGATGGCGACTCTGTCCGTATTGGGCGAGAAACGGCCCCCCGATCGGCCAGGGCAGCTTTCCTTTTTGCCGATTGAAGGGCTTATTCGAGCCGGGTGCCGCGGGAATATCAGCCAGCAACTGTCCCAGATCACGTAACAGCTCTTCAATTTTGCTGCGACTGGATTCGAGTCCGAGCAGGGTCTGCTCCTGATTGTTGATTTTCTTATCCAGCTGGGCAAGCAGCTGGTTGCGCTGCAAGCGTTGTTTCTGGAGTGCGCGATGCTGGTTTTTACGTGCCGCGCGAGCCGTCTTCTGGGAAGCCAGGCTCAGGGACAGTTCCTGCTGCTGCTGCTGTTGCGCCTGAATCGACTGGATAAAAGACTGAATTTCGGATTCCCGGGCTCGGTTGAGGTAACTGTAGTAAGCCTGAATGCGCCCGATGTTAGCCGGGTCCTGCTGATTAAGCAGCATTTTCATGCTCTGTTGTGTCCCCAGACGGTACGCCGAGCGGAGTTGGTCGGCGAGTATAAAGCGCTGTTTTTCCAGACGCCGGGCAAGCAGGTTCAGCTCTTTTCTGAGCTGAGCAATGTGAGCGCTGAGCGTGTTGATTTTAGCTTCAGTGTTTTTGAGTGTCAGGGCATTGGCACTAATTTTGCGCTCGAGCTGCTGGAGCTCGGTCAGGGTGTGACCCCGATGGCTCTGGGTCTCTTTAAGGTGCGCCTGAATATTGACAATGCTTTGTTGTAACCGGTCGAGTTTTTGCTGGTAAACCCGGCTATCGGGGTTTTCATCCGCCAGTGCCGCCGCCGGTGGATAGAAAATGCCACCCAGCAAAAAAAAAGCCGCTAGAATGGAGCTTTTCATGATAAATGCAACGCTGTTCAGAATGATGTTTGCGGGCAAAAAACAAAGCCTTTTTTAGTATAAATGGGTGGTTTTTCTAAATCAAAAGAGTTCGATGCTATTTATATAAAAAATGTGTATTATATTGTATTGGATTTTAATTATATAATTAAAAACAAACTATAAATCGAGAATGCATATGCCGGAAATTTCAGAAGAACCTCTATTAATGACTCGTGAAGAGGATATTAACCGGGCATCACGCTCCCTGAAAGCGATGTCGCATCCGCTGCGTTTAAAAATACTTTGCACCCTGGGTGATCAGGAAGTAAGTGTACAGGATATTGTTAATGCGGTGGGTACCTCGCAAAGCAACATCTCTCAGCATCTGGCCATTCTCCGCGATAAAGGTATTCTGGCTTCGAGAAAAGATGCCAATAAAGTCTTCTATCGGGTGGGTGATACACGCACCTTGCGTTTGATAGGAATGATGCAGGAAGTGTTCTGTTCTGCTGCACAAAAAATGGGTGATTAAAAAAATATATTATGGAACAGTTGTTAGAATTTATAGGTAACCATCCCTATCTTTGGGTAGGTTTTGCAGTGGTAGTGGTATTGCTGGTCAAGGCTGAATATGAGCACCGGACCAATCGCTTCGAACAGGTCTCACCGGTGAACGCCATTCGTGTAATTAATAATAGTGATAACGCCGTAATTGTCGATGTGCGTGACAGCGGAGCATACAAAAAGGGACACATCAAGGGTGCGATCAATGTGCCGCTTTCTCAGTTGAAAGACAGGCAGGATACGCTTTCGCCGGAGAAAGATGCGCCGGTGCTGGTTTGCTGTAACAGCGGCGCCACGTCGAGCAAGGCAAGTCGAATGTTGAGTCAGGCGGGTTACACCAATGTGCATAATATTGCCGGCGGAATCAACGGCTGGATGGATGCCAATTTACCGGTAAGCAAAAAATAACCGATAACCACTAACCATTAATCACTAATCGATGCCGGCACCGCCGGCATTATTTCAGGGTAAAATTATTATGACAGAAGAAAAAAAACAGGCAGAGCAGCAGTTTGCCATTCAGAAAATTTACTTGAAAGATGTATCGTTTGAATCGCCTAATGCGCCCCACGTTTTTGCCGACGGCGAATGGAAGCCGGAGGTTAATGTGCAGATTAACAGTTCGCATCAGGCGATTGCACAGGATCAATACGAAGTTGTTTTAAGCATTACCATCATCGCCAAACAAAACGAGAAAACCGCTTTTCTGGTTGAAGTAAAGCAGGCCGGGCTGTTTTCGTTAGCCGGCTTTGGGGGAGAGAATCTGGAAGGCATGCTGAGTGCGTACTGCCCGGAGACCCTGTTTCCGTTTGCACGGGAAGCGGTGGCCGATTTCGTTAATAAAGGCGGCTTCCCGCCCCTGCTGTTAACCCCTATTAACTTTAATGCCCTGTATATGCAGCAGGTGCAACAGCAGCAGGCGGCTAAAACCAGTCAGGATGCGGCGCATTAATCCATGTCCGCAGATGGAAACAGCCCCGTTTCGGTTACGGTATTAGGTGCGGGCTCATGGGGTACCGCCCTGGCCATCCACCTGGCCAATGCAGGCTCAGCCGTTACCCTCTGGGGAAACGAGCCCGATCACATGGAGCGCTTGCAGCAGCAGCGCTGTAACCAGCAGTTTCTGCCGGATATCCCTTTTCCCGATAACTTGATGGTGCAGCCCGATCTGGCGCTGGCGCTAAAATCAGCACGCTGGATTTTGCTGGCGATTCCCAGTCACGCCTTTCGCACCTTTCTTGCGGGTGCCCGTCCCCTGATTGATGCAGAGACAGCCG
Organism: Gammaproteobacteria bacterium; assembly: GCA_032251315.1. GTDB lineage: Bacteria > Pseudomonadota > Gammaproteobacteria > SZUA-229 > SZUA-229 > LH-M37. Next base: position 20,124 of record JAVVEE010000024.1, on the reverse strand, counting down.
TCACCTGGGCCAGCAAGGGACTTGAAGAAGGCACGGGCAAGCTGCTGCATCAGGTGGTGATGGAGGAGTTGCCGCAGTGCTCAAAATTTGCGGTCATTTCCGGCCCCACCTTTGCGCGTGAAGTTGCCATAGGTCTGCCCACGGCCATTACCGTCGCGTCGGACTCCGAATTGCTGGCGAATGAAATCACCCGCAATCTACACCACGGCAGTTTTCGGGCCTATACCAGCCACGATGTGATCGGGGTGGAGCTGGGCGGCGCGCTGAAGAATGCCCTGGCGATAGCCGCCGGCATCGCCGATGGTCTGGGTTTTGGTGCCAATGCCCGCGCCGCGTTAATCACCCGCGGACTGGCCGAACTGATGCGACTGGGTGTCACCATGGGCGGCAGCCGGGAGACCTTTATGGGGCTGGCCGGTATGGGCGATCTGGTGCTGACTTGTACCGATAACCAGTCGCGCAATCGCAGGATGGGGTTGTTACTGGCGGAAGGGCTGTCCAAGGAAGCGGTGAAAAAGCAGATCGGTCAGGAAATCGAGGGCGTGAGAACAGCGCGTGAAGCCATGCAGCTGGCGCAAAAGTATCAGGTGGAGCTGCCTATTATCGAACAGGTATATAAAGTTCTATACGAAGAGCTTGCGCCGCGGGAAGCGGTCAGGCATCTGCTCGAAAGACGGCCTACGACAGAGACAAACTAAAAGCGCCGCCGGATTTGAGCAGCCGCTGTCAAACCGGTCAACCCAGTCCCGCAAAATGGTTTTGCCGTAACGCCTCATAAACAATAACCGCGGCGGTGTTGGATAAATTCAGGCTGCGGCTGTTACCCAGCATCGGCAGCCGGAGAATATTTTCCGGCGCCAGACTATCCAGATAATCCTGGGGCAGGCCGCGCGTCTCCGGGCCGAATATCAGCGAGTCACCGGGCGAATAGCTGATGTCGCTGTAGTTTTGCTTGCCGCGTGTGGACAAAGCGTAAATCGTGCCGGCAGCCTTCGCCTCTAGCTCTGCGCACAGCGCCGGCAGTGAAGCGTGTGTTTGCACGTCGGCCCACTCGTGATAATCAAGACCGGCACGTCGCAGCTTTTTGTCATCAAGCTCAAAGCCCAGTGGCTCGATAAGATGCAAATGACAGCCGGTATTAGCGCACAGACGAATAATGTTACCGGTGTTGGGTGGAATCTCAGGCTGATATAAAATTATATTAAACATGCTGCTCAGTTTATCGGGAGTTTAAGAAAATGGCACAAGTTTGGGGCTAACTCAACACTTTAGTATAAATTTTTGCTATAGATTAAAGACTGATTGCAAGTTAGCTAACCAAATGTGCATATGAATGAATGAATCGGGATTAAATTCAGAAGTTGAAAATGGCTTAGGGCAAAAACAGCAGCCACAGGCAACGATTTTACTCGTTGATGATGACCCGTTGATAGTAGAGAGCCTGAATTATTTTTTACTAAAACATTATCGCGTAGTCGTGGCCGACTCGAGAAGGAAGGCCAAGGAACTACTGGCCAAAATGGACGAGCGCCCCGATATTGCCCTCATTGACCTCGGCCTGCCGCCCTGCCCCCATAAACCCGACGAAGGCTTTAATCTGATCCGGGAGCTGCTGGCACAGTCGGGCGACATGAAAATTTTGGTGCTCTCCGGTCAGACCGAAGGCGTTAATATTCAGCATGCGCTCACCCTCGGTGCGGTGGACTTCATTGCCAAGCCGGCTGATCCGAATTTGTTATTGTCTCGTTTGCAGCACCATTTGCGTCTGCGCCAGATAGAGCGACAGCGCGCCATCCAGCCAGACAACTTTATTGTCGGCCGGAGCGCAGCCATCGAAGTGGTCATGCAGCAAATCCAGCAGTTCGCCGATTCACCCTTCCCGGTGCTGATTCAGGGCGAATCGGGCACCGGCAAGGAGATGGTTGCCAAAGCCATTCATGAGCAGAGCCAGCGCAGGGCCGAACCCTTTATGGCGATCAACTGCGCGGCCATTGCCCCCGACCTGCTCGAAGCGCAGCTATTCGGCCATCGCAAGGGCGCATTTACCGGCGCCCATCAGGAGCACAAGGGGTTTTTCATTGAAGCCGGTCAGGGCACATTACTTCTGGACGAGATCGGAGAATTACCGCTCGCCTTGCAGGGCAAACTGCTGCGTGTGATTGAGAGCGGAGAGTTCTATCGGGTGGGTGAGACCCAGCAGCTGAAATCATGGGCGCGCATCGTCGCCGCCACCAATAAAGTGCTGCGCGACGAAGTCGCTCAGGGCAATTTCAGGGCCGATCTATACCATCGCCTGGGCATTCTCAATGTTAATATGCCGCCGCTGCGCGAGCGTAGTGGCGACAGCTTCCTGTTGCTGGATCACTTTTTAACGACCTATGCTGACTCACTGGCACCCTTCGTGCTGGACGACGCCGCCGGAAGACTTTGGGCCGGCTACGCCTTTCCCGGCAATGTGCGTGAACTGCGCAATATCGTCATCCGTCTGGGCACAAAATTCCCCGGTAGCACCATTACCCGCGCCATTCTGGAAGGTGAGATGGAGATGCAGCTATCAGCCAGTGAGCTGTCAGAGACCAGTCAGGTGCTTAGCGACGAATTTATCAAGCATCGGCTGGTTTCGGGCGAATTCTCGCTGGATGACCTGCTCAGAGAAGTGGAAAGCCGATGCATCCGCATTGCACTGGAAGTGAACAACAACAAGGTCAGCAAAGCAGCAGATGCGCTACAGGTTAACCGGACTACGCTCTACAGCAGAGTACAGAAATTAGGGAAGCTGTAATCATGTATCAGGCTCATTTCGGGCTGGGAAGACCGCCTTTCAAGATCACCCCCGACACCAGCCTGTTTTTTGAAGGCAGCCAGCGCGGCGCGGCACTGGATGCCCTGATCTACACCGTCACCAGCGGCGAAGGCATCATCAAAGTGGTGGGCGAAGTCGGTAGCGGCAAAACCATGCTGTGCAGAATGCTGGAAGTGCGTCTGGCAGGCAAAGTTGATGTTGTCTACATCGCCAATCCCAGTCTGTCGCCGGACAACATCCTGCATGTCATCGCTCACGAGCTGGGTCTGGAAATTGACAGCGGCAGCAACAAGCTCGATGTCATGCAGAAACTACACACCTATTTGCTGAAGAAACACGCCGATAATCGTCAGGTGGTTCTGTTCGTTGAAGAAGCCCAGAGCATGCCCATTGAGACCCTGGAAGAGATCCGGCTGTTGAGCAATCTGGAAACCGAGCACAGCAAATTATTGCAGATGGTGCTATTCGGCCAGCCGGAGCTGGACGAAAAACTGGCGCAGAGCCAGATTCGTCAGCTGAAAGAGCGCATCACCCACAGTTTCTACCTGGATCCCTTCCCACCCGAGGACACGCTGGAGTACCTTAATTTTAGATTACGAAACGTCGGCTATCGCGGCCCGGATGTGTTCGATCAGAAGACCGCCAATGCCATCGAAAAGTATTCAGGTGGTTTGATCCGGCGCATCAACATTCTGGCTGACAAGGCGCTGATGGCCTCATTTTCGGAAGGCGGGCATGAAGTCACAACAAAACATGTGCGCACCGGCGCCGTCGACAGCGATTTTAAAAAGAAACTGAATGTGCGCCGCTGGCTGGCAGTGGCGGCGGTCGCCGCCGGTCTGGTGGTTGCGGTATGGTTCGGTACAATCATCGCGCCGTTGGAACGGGAAGCCCCGACCGGGGCAACGCGAAATGAAGTAACAGCAGCACCGGGGCAGGCTCCGGCAAAGACCATCGGGACCAGAATTCCGGAGACTAACAGCCCATTGGCATCAAGGCTGCGGGCAACAGAAAACTGGCTGGCGATAGCGCCGGACAGCCGATACAGCATACAATTGCTGATGACGCGGGTGAAAGATGTGCAGGGCATAGAAAAATTCCTGAGCGAATGGCCTGAAATGCTGGAGCTCGATCAGGTTTACATTTATGAAACTATCATCGACGAGACAAAAAACTATAGTGTGCTGTACGGTGATTTTGAGTCTTATCAGGTGGCACTGGCACAGCTTCGCAGCCTGCCGGATAAACTGAAGAGTAGCCGGCCGTTTCTACGTCGGCTCAGCGCCGTACGCAAAGATTTGATCCGTAATCAGGCATTGTAGCGACTACAAGGTTTAAGGAAAAATGAATAAGGAAAAAACGGGTGAGTAAATGAAAAAAATAATTACAAATATTGGGGTTCTGGGTTTGTCGCTGCTACTGACTGCCTGCGGTGCCAGCAATCCTCCGACCAAATCGGAAGGGCATCTGAGCGGTGACGTAGCGCCACTCGATACCATTCCGGCGACAGTGAACGACGCTCCCATATTGCCCGAACCTGAACAGCGGTCGGCGCTGGAAACCTACACCGTGGTGGTCAATCAGGTGCCGGTGCGCGAGTTGCTGTTTTCCATGGCCCGGGACGCCAGTTTAAATCTGGACATCGACAGCGATATCGAAGGCAGAGTTACCATGAACGCCATTGACCAGACACTGCCGCAAATTCTGGAGCGACTCACCCGCCAGGTCGCCATCAATTACACGCTGGAAGACGACACCCTGCATATCCGCGCGGACAAGCCGTATCTGCATCTTTACAGCGTCAACTATCTGAACATGTCACGTCTGAGCAAGGGCAGCGTCGAGGTTTCCACCGAAATCAGTTCGACCGGCACCACCGAAGGCAGCGCGGGTAACAACTCCAGTTCAGAAGTTAATAATGTCTCCGATAATGAGTTCTGGAAAACCCTGATCGTTAATTTCGGCGGCATCATCAACGAAGACGTTAAAGGCGACGAGGCCGGCAGCAGTCAGAATATCATGGTCAATCGCGAAACCGGCGTGGTCGGCGTGCGCGCCACCTTCCGACAGCACCGCCAGATTCAGGCGTTTCTGGATCGCGTCATCGGCGGCGCACAGCGTCAGGTCATGATCGAAGCCACCATCGCCGAAGTCACCCTGAGTGATCGCTATCAGGCCGGTATCGACTGGTCGATGGTGAAGATGGATGGCCTGGGCAACATCACCGATCAGATCACTCAGAGCCTACTGGGCGGCAATCTTGGCACCTCACCCTTCTTTGAATTATCCGGCTCAACCACCACCAGTTCCGGTGATAATCTGTCGGCGACCCTCAAGGCGCTGGAAACCTTTGGCGACGTAAAAGTGTTATCCAGTCCCAAGGTTATGGCGCTGAATAATCAGACCGCCATGCTCAAGGTGGTCGATAACGCGGTGTATTTTTCCGTTGAAGTGACGCCTGAAATTATTAATGCTGCAACCGGCGTCGTTACCAGTCCGGCCACCATCAGTACCGATATCAATACCGTGCCGATAGGCTTTGTTATGTCGGTGATGCCCTTCATTGACAGCAATGATGTGGTTACCCTGAATATCAGGCCCACCATATCCAGAATTGTGGATACGGTAAACGACCCCAATCCGGAGCTGGCAAAGGAAGGGGTTATCAGCAGCATTCCGGTCATTCAGGTGCGTGAAATCGAATCGGTGCTGAAAGTGAACAATGGCGACACCGCCGTTATCGGCGGGTTGATGCAGGATCAGGTCAACAAAAAAACAATCGGTGTGCCCATCCTTTCCAGCATCCCGTTTCTGGGCGCGCTGTTCTCCTATCAGGATGATGAGTATGTGAAATCCGAGCTGGTGATATTTATACGACCGGTGGTGGTGCATGAGGCCAGCCTGAACGGGGATCTGAAAGAGTACCGCAAATATCTGATGGACGATTTCGATGCCAGTCCAGCCCAGTCCAGATAATTTGAGATTGATGATATGAGCCTGTTACTGGACGCACTGAAAAAAGCTGAGAAAGAAAAGCAGAAAGTGCGCGAAGCGGAAACCGCCGAGGCCGAACACAATAGCGCGGCAACAGAGGCTGAGCCATTAGAGTTACAGGCGGCCACGGAAAACCCACCCCTACAGCAAACACCGGAACCGGCAAAAGCTGAAACAGTTACCGATGAGCTGGAACTGTTGCTGAATGATCCGACAGAAGTTTTGGAGACGCAGGCCCCTGCTCAGCAGGAAGCACCAAGAGCGGAGGCAAAGAAAGCGCCGCTGAAACTGGAGAAAAATGCCGCCACATACTCCACCGTTTCTGATGATGCGCTGCAATTGTTAATCTACAAAACCAACAAAAGATACCGCCGGAAACAGAAGATAATGTGGGGCAGCCTGCTGTCCGTTGCCGTCATTATTTTGCTGGTGACCGGGGGCTATCATTATTACGGTGTGCTGGAAGAGGTTGAGTCACTGGAGCGTCGGCATAAACTGGCCATGCGTGTGGTGCAGGCCGAGCCGGTGAAGCAAAGCCGGAAGCCGTCACCTGTTGAGCCAGTAAAAACAGCCGAGGTCGCACAGCCTCCCCGGCGCGAAGTAGAGGCGAAACCGCAGGCAGCGATAAAACCGGTCGCTAAACCTGCGATCAGGGCGGTAACGCCGCAGGTTAAGGTCGAGGTGGTCGAAAATGGGTTTTCAGTCCGGCAAACCAGAACTGAAGACCCGATCAATGCATTACTGAAACAGGCCTGGCTGGCCTATAACAGGGCCGATTACTCCCGGGCAGGCAAAGCTTATGAAAGCGTCTTGCAGCGTGAAGCAAAAAATCGCGACGCCTTGCTGGGCATGGCTGCGGTGGCCATCAAAAATGACGACCTTAAAAAGGCGAGACAGAGTTATCAGTTGCTGCTCAAACTCGACCCCCGCGATCAGGTGGCGAACGCGGCAATGGCTAACCTGGATAAAGCCACAATGGGCTCGCAGGAAGAGAGCCGGTTTAAATCGCTACTGCAACAACAGCCATCCGCCTTCCATCTGAATTATGCACTGGGCAACTATTACGCCGGTCAGGGCAGATGGCCGGAAGCGCAAGCGGCCTATTTCAAGGCCTGGCAGGGTGATGCTGAAAACGCGAATTATGCCTACAATCTGGCAGTAAGCCTGGACCAGCTGGGCAAGCGTAAAGAGGCGTTGCGTTTTTACCGGCAATGCCTGGTATTAGCGAAGAAACAGGCGATCAGCTTTTCCGGAACGGATGTGCAAACACGCATCGACAGCCTTGCTGCTAAATAGAAGATGATGAATTCAACTGAAATAAATGCAAAACTCAAAACACGACTTGGTGAACGTCTGGTTGAAAAAGGGCTGACGACAGTCGATCAGGTTGAAATTGCCTTAACCGAACAGAAGAAAACCGGTCGCCTGCTCGGCGAGATTCTGGTATCACTGGGTTTTGTCTCAGAATCGGTGATGCGGGATATGCTCGGTCAGATGCTGGGCATCAAAAGTGTCGACCTGAAAAGCGTGGTGCCCGATGCCGCGGCGCTGGAGTTAATTCCTAAAGAAATGGCTGAACGGCACGTGATCGTCCCGATCAGTTTCAATCCGGAAAACCAACACCTCCGACTGGCGATGAAAAACGCCTCGGATCTACAGACGCTGGATCGGGTGCACGCCCTGGTCGGTCGAAAGGTTGAAATCACCCCCTTCGTTTCGGGCGAAGGTGAAATCAAACGGGCGATCGACCAGTTCTACGGTTATGAGCTTTCGGTGGACGGCATTCTGCGCGAGATCGAGACCGGCGAAATTGATTACCAGAGTCTGGATGCAGTGGAAGATGAATACAGCCAGCCGTTGATCAGGCTGGTGGATGCGATTTTAGCCGATGCCGTAAAGCGTGATTCGTCCGACATCCATTTCGAGCCGGAGGACGGCTTCCTGCGCCTGCGCTACCGCATCGACGGCGTGTTGAGGCAGATTCGCAGTCTGCATAAAGATTACTGGTCCGCCATTGTAGTGCGGCTGAAAGTGATGTCTTCGATGAATATTGCAGAAACCAGAATTCCACAGGACGGTCGCCTGAGCCTGCAAGTACAGGGCCACCGGGTCGATTTTCGTGTATCAGCGCAACCCACCACGCACGGCGAAAATATAGTATTGCGTGTGCTCGACCGGGCCAAAGGCATTGTGCCGCTGGAAGCACTGGGGTTGCATGAAGACACACTCAGTGCCCTTAAAATGATGATGGCGCGTCCCGAAGGCATTATTCTGGTCACAGGGCCCACCGGCAGCGGTAAGACCACCACGCTGTATTCGATGCTGAATTACGTGAAGTCTGAAGAAGTGAACATCATGACGCTGGAAGACCCGGTGGAGTATCCGGTGGACATGATCCGTCAGACCTCCATCAACGAAGTGGCGAGAATGGATTTCGCCAACGGTATCCGCTCCATGATGCGGCAGGATCCCGACATTATTCTGGTCGGTGAGGTGCGTGACGAAGACACCGCCGAAATGGCCTTCCGCGCCGCCATGACCGGGCATCAGGTGTTGACCACGCTTCACACCAATTCCGCCATTGGCGCGATTCCCCGCCTGCTGGATATCGGCGTACTGCCCGACATCATGACCGGGAATATTATTGGTATTATCAGCCAGCGTTTAATCCGCCTGCTGTGTGCGCACTGCAAAACAGAGGTCTGGTCGGACGTCGTCGACAGCAGGCTGCTGAGAGTTACCGAACCGGTAAAAATATATGAGCCTGCGGGCTGTGAGCATTGCGGCAATACCGGCTACAAAGGTCGAATCTCCGTGATGGAAGCGTTAACCATCGAAGACGACCTGGATGAGCTGATTGCAAAAAGAGCAACGCTGGGTGAGCTGAAGGAGTGTGCCGTACAATCGGGTTACAAAACCCTGGCCGACGATGCCATAAGAGTAGTGATAGCCGGTCGCACCTCCCTGCAGGAGGTCTCGCGGGTGATCGACATGACGCGGCGACTGAAATAACCTGAAGATATAAATCATGCCGGATTATAAATTCAAAACAATCGATGAAATGGGCAAGGTGCGCGGCGACACCATGATCGCCAGCAACCCCATGGAGCTGGAGAAGCGCCTGAAAAGTATGGGCTTCGATCTGCTCAGTTTCGATGAGCAGGCCAAGGCCTCGAAATCATGGCTGCGCCGCAAAACCATCACCCGGCGAGAACTGATCAATTTTACTTTCCATATTGAACAGTTATTAAAAGCCGGCGTACCGTTGCTCGACTGCCTGCGAGATATTCGAGACAGCCTGGACTACAGCCATTTCACCGATGTGCTGCAAACCATCATTGATGATATCGAAGGCGGTAAAACCATGTCGCTGGCATTGTCCGAACATAAGGATATTTTTGATGATGTATATGTCACCCTGGTTCGAGTCGGCGAAGAGACCGGGCTGCTGGTCAAGGTGCTGGGTGAAATGGGCGAAACTCTGCGCTGGCAGGATGAACTGGCAGCGCACAGCCGCAAAATAATGATCTACCCAGGTATCGTCAGCTTTGTGGTGCTGAGCGTAGTCAGTTTCCTGATGATCTATTTAATGCCGCAACTGCTGCCGTTCATAAAAAACATGGGTACGGAAATTCCCACGCATACGCGAATACTCATAGCGGTCTCATCAGCGTTTGTTAATTACTGGTATCTCATGCTGCTAACGCCGGTAGCGATCTATGCTGCTGTTAAGGTGATCGCGCTAAACCGACCGGACGTTAAACTGTTGATCGACAAAATGAAATTAAGAATATGGCTGTTCGGGCCGCTGATGATGAAAATAAAACTCGCCCGTTTCGCCAACTATTTTGCCATGATGTACGGCGCCGGCATCACCGTACTGAATGCCCTGAAAATCTCCGAAGGCATCATGAACAACATGATGCTGGAAGACTCCATACGCGGTGCCCGCGCGAGCATTTCCGAAGGTATGCAGATCAGCGAAAGTTTTGAGTCGACCGGCGTGTTCCCATCGATGATCGTGCGCATGATCCGAATTGGTGAAGACACCGGCGCGATGGACGAAGCATTGATGAACGTCAGTTATTTCTATAATCGCGAAGTGAGAGAGTCGATAGATAAAATTGAGCCAGCCATGATGCCGGTATTGACAGTGCTGCTGGGCGGGATAATGATGTGGATTATGCTCTCGGTATTGGGTCCGGTCTACGATGCAGTGGCCAACGTAAAACTATAATGTCAGGGATAATTAAAGAACGTGAATAGAGTTTTTTATTTTTCAGGCCATCGGCTAACGGTATTTCACTGGGACGGTAAAAAGTTTCACGGTGCCTGCTCGTTCGAGCCCAACCTGGAAGGCCTGGATAAATTCAGGGAGTACCTGAACACCTCGGCAAAATCGCCCGCCCGGCTACTGGTCGATATCATTGAAGAAGACTTCAGAATAGAAACGGCACCGCATGTCTACGGCAAAGATAGAAAAGCCGTTATCGGACGACTGCAGGATCGGCATTATCGCTCCAGCAGACAGTACGTCTATTCGGAAGTCATCGGCCGTGAGAAAAAAGGCCGCCGCGATGACAGAGTATTAATCGGCGGTATCACCAATCCGGGCCTGATAGACATCTGGAAAGAGGTTATCGAAGAATGCGAGATACCCCTAATTGGTATCTGGACACTGCCACTGCTCAGCAAGGGCATACTGCCACTGATCGGCGAAAAAGCCGGAGCGGTGCTACTGGTCAGCCAGCAGGTTAACAGCAACCTGCGGCAGACATTTTTCAGGGACGGAAAAATGCTAACCAGTCGCCAGTCGGTGATTAATCAGGATGCCGGCGACATCAGCGACATCGGCAAGTTTGCCGCACCGGAAGTGGCAAGAACCGTCGCCTTTCTGCGCAATCAAAGGCTGATTGCCGCCGACGAATTTGTGCATGTACATATACTTGGTTCGGAAAGCCAGATTGAATCGCTGCAAACCGAATTCAAAGCAGATGCTTTAAACACGATAAAAACCCACACCATTACCGAGCTGCAAAATAAAGCCGGCGTACATGGCCTGTCAGGCAAGTTTTCCGATGGCTTACTAACCTGGCTATGTGGCAAGCAGCAGGCGTTCCAGTCGCATTATGGCGCGGCGAAAGAGTACCGCAAATATTATTACCAGCTGGGCTCAAAGGCACTAATGGCCGCCAGCATCCTGCTGCTTCTGGCGGCCATGCTGATCACGCAATCCAATTTATCCAGCGCCATAGAACATGAGCGCTCTGTCGAATTACTGCGGGTGCAGGCTGAGGAATACAAAAAATTATACAAACTCCGCTTTGAAGAATACGAACCCGTGTTTGAGCACGCAAGATCAATGAATGCCGCCGTTGATATGGCCGAGCGCATAGCGCAGCACGGCCGAACATCGCCGCTGGACTTCATGATAGAAATGAGTGAGGCACTATCAAAACCGGAACTTGGTATCGAGCATATAGACAAGATCGAGTGGCAGGCGGAACAGTATAAAGGCCTTGGTGAAATTAAAGAGGTTAATAAAGGAAAAGTAGATGCTACCGTCGAAGACCCGGTCAGGCATGTTGGCCTAATTCACGGGCGCATAAATATTTCAGATGATAATTATAGAGTTTCGGTAACGCAGGTTAACCGGATTATTGAAGCCCTGAGCCAGCATGAAAGAGTCGAACAGGTGGAAGTTCTGAATATGCCTGTTGAGGTGCGCTCGGAAAAAGCCTTCACCGACGAAAGCGGGCTGAACGTCAATGCCGTCAGCAAAAAACAGAAAGGCAAGTTTACGTTCAAGGTGACGATGAGAGAGCCGGATCATGAATAAGAAATCATATATTCATCCGCTCATAAAAAAACCGCTGATGCTGTTCATGGCGGTAATAATTGTTGCCATAACGCTGGTTGCCGCATCGGATCGTTATATAAAGCATGCTTATGAAGGACGACAGTCAGAAAACAGAGCCATGCGCTTATGGAAAAACAAAATAGACGGCTCCAGAGAAAGCAATAGAATAATTGATCAATATGAAACGGATTATCTGGCTCTGGTAAAAAATAACATTATCGGCGAAGAGAATCGGCTCAACTGGCTGGAAACCATACAGGAAACCGCCAATGCCAAAGGCCTGCTCTCGGTAAAATACAATGTTAGCAGCCAGCGTCTGGTCGAAGATAAAACCGGGCAGCATAGCATGCAAGGCCTCAAAATCTACCGCAGCCAGATGACGCTGGATATGGAAATGGCGCACGAAGGCGACCTGTTTTCCATGCTCAACACCCTGCACAAAAAAGCGCAGGGACTTTTTACCGTCGATAAATGTGTGATTGAGAGCACCGGAAAAAGAATACATGCCTATTGTGATCTAAGCTGGTACAGCTTCAAATTAGCGGAAAAGCGGAGCCAACAGTAAAATGACAGCCCTGATAAAAATCCTATTGCCCGTATATTTTTTTATGTTGCCGCTACAGGCAACAGCACAGCAATACAGCGAACAGTCGCTGAAAACATTATTCACCACCCCACAACAAAGGCAGGCGATAGACAGCGACAGAAGAAACAGCAGGGCTTCAGGCAATCAGATACAGGACGGGCCATCCAGCATCCAGCTTAATGGCATTGTGAAACGCAGCAACGGAAAAAGCGTCGTCTGGATCAACGGCCGGAACACCATGGACAGCACAAACGTAGAAGGCTACAAAGTATATTCAAACGCCATCAACGCCGGCAACAAAACCCCGGTGATGGTCGACGGCAAAAAAATCTACCTCAAACCCGGCGAAACCTGGTCAGAAGGTGCGGGTGTTTCCGATGCCGCTGATTAATTTAAACGCATAAATCGCCGTATTATTCATGTTTTCCCGAACATCAGTTAAAACATCAAAAAATCAGCAGGGGTTAGCGTTGTTGGTTTTTATTATTGTTGTTGTTTTAGCGTTCGCCACTTATGCGTTATCCGGGCTTTCAATTAATCAGGTTAAAAACGACAACAAATTGCAAACCAGAATTGCGCTTAAAAATGCAAAGGATGCTCTAATTGCTTATGCAGTTACACATTCTGATAGATCAGGCTATGAGGGTGAAATGGGGTATTTTCCATGTCCAGACTGGTTTTCTGGAACTCTTGAAGAAGGTGGTAGTGATGGAAATTGTGGTAATGCTCAGACTAGTACCATAGGTTATTTCCCTTGGGTAAGTGTAGATACACCGATATTTTCGGATAACAGTGGAAGTTGTTTATGGTATGCCGTTAGTGGTAGCTATAAAAAACCAAATTCTTCAATAAGCATGATTAATGAGGATAGTAGCGGCTTATTTCAAATTATGGATGGTAATAATGAAATAATGATTGGCAATAGCCCCGAAGATAGAATAGTGGCCATAATTTTTGCGCCTGGTGAACCGTTAACAAACCAGACAAGGACATTTGATAACAGTTCTTTTTGCGGTAAAGATTACGGTAATGTTAGTGAATATCTTGAGGGTAATGGGACAAGCAATAACGGAGTATTTGATGGCGATCCTGATGCTATTGATCAGTTTATTCATGCAACGACAACTTCTGAATCAGAGGTAACGCCATACAACGATCAGTTTATTACGGTAACACGAAATGAGATTTGGAAAGCAATATTAGGCCGGTCGGATTTTATAGAGAAAATGGAAAATTTAACACAGGCGTTAGCAATGTGCCTGGCTTCTTATGCCAATCTTCCTGCTAACACAAGTCGCCGTCTACCTTGGCCAGTTAAAACAGATCTCAATGGTGCTGATTATAGGAGTAATGATAAATATAAGGATGAAGATGGTGCGACTATTGGTTATTCAGGACGCTTTCCATTCGACGTTTCAAATTCTAATAGCGCTATTAGTGCCACATTGTTGAACAGCGAGATATTTGATATGGCAGACTGCAATGCTTTGGCAGTAGGTTCGGGTACCACTGCGGCGACAGCTAATCTTCTTGATCCAAGTGATCCAGGACCGCCATCTATACCAGCCACGGAATACCGAAAATTATGGAATAATTGGAAGGATCATTTTTTTTACACGTTATCCAAAGGGTACGAACCATCTAATACAGGAGCTGCTACATGTGCGACTTCGGGAGCATGTATAACTATTAATGGGAATGAGTATGCTGGTGCTGTGATTTTTAGTGGCAAGCGACTGTTAGATGCTGGTGGTAACGATACATTGAGAAGTGATAAATCAATCGTGACGGATTACCTTGAGGATAGTAAGGGTGCAGTTTTTGGTGCAGAGGCTACAAATAAAACAGGTGTCGAAAGTTATATTTACACTGAACCTCAAACCGACGCTATTAACGATATTATGTATTGCATACAGGATCAGGTGGCAGGAATTCCGCTGGTCGTTGCGGAGTGTTCATGAGAGCCCTAAATAAAATTAATAAAAATGGTTTTACACTTGTTGAGTTGGCGATAGTGCTAGTAATTATTGGTGTCTTGCTGGGAAGTTTTATTGGCTCGCTGGCGTCACGTATTGAAAAGACGCAGTATGATGAAACAAGAAAAGAATTAAACGATATTAAAGCCGCCTTGATTGCTTATGCATTTACCTTCGGAGTGCTTCCTTGTCCAGATGACCCGACTGATATTGATAGTGATGGCCTCAGTGATGGCAATGGCGAAAAAGAACCAGCCTGCACTGGAGCGGGAGAATCAGGTAGTTTACCCTGGGTAACACTAGGCATGGGCGCAACCGACTCGTGGGGGAATCGATATGAGTATTGGGCTAAGAGTAATTTTTCGAATACGGCATCACCTTTCGACCTAGCAACAAGTGCAAATGGAAAAATAAGAACCAGAAGTAATGATGGTACATCAACCCCTTTACTCGCTAACAATATTGTTGCGGTGATTTATTCTAGAGGTAAGAATGGTCTTGGTGCAGTAGGTTCGGATAGTGCTTTTAAATCAGCAGTACCTCTAACCGGCCACACCGATGAAAAAGAGAACGAAGATGGAGACAAATTCTTTGTTTCCAGGTCACCTACCTATGGGGATGATACAACTGCTCTAGAAGCTTTTGACGACATCGTGATCTGGATTTCCGAATACGAACTCAAGGCTAAAATGGTCGAAACTGGAAAGCTTCCCTAACTGACAACCTCCTGCTCCAACATAAAACAAACCCGCCCATCTATATTCTCGTATAACTCCAACTCAATGTCATAACGTCCGGCCTGTTGACGGCATTGGTATAAGCCAATACCAAAACCGTCTTCTGAATCGAGCGGGGTGGTGAAGAGTATGGCGGCGAGTTGTTCGGGGACGGCGTTGCCGGAATCGCAGACGGTGAGTCTTACATGGTTGTTGTGACATTCCAGCTGCACGAATATTTCTATGTCGGCCTGAAGGATGCGTTTGTGACGGGCGTTATCCAGCAGGTTTTCAATGATGCTGTCGTAAATATCGACAGGAATATCAAAATCACTTTGAAGGTTTTCGATGAAGTCGATATTGCGCCGGCTGTAGCGCACTTTCAGTTGATTCCACCAGCTACTGATGCTCGATATTTTGGATTGTTCCTGTTCCGGGGAGGAGAGCTTATCGAGGGTGGTTTTCAGCCGTTGCGTCAACAGCGGCAGTTGCCGCTGCAAGATTACCTGCACGTCTTCGAGTTGGGTGTCTTTGTCCAGCGCGATCAAAGTCATGGTCTGCGTGGATTGTAAAATATTTTTAACATCGTGTGTAAGTTTGGAGCCGGTTTCGTAAATAGCACGAAGGTGCGCCTGCTTGATCAGTTGTTGTTCCTGGGTTTTGGCTCTGTAATAAAAGCTCAGAACGCTTAACAATAGTCTGGTGTGCAGTAACAGGGCGGGACCGATGGGGCTGTAGGCATACAGCGTTATATTTAAGCCATCGTCAATAAATTTTGCAGTGTGATGGCTTTTTTTGCCGGAAAGATGTTCCTGATTATTGTCATGCCAGTGTACGCCACAAACCCAGTCATAGGCATACAGGTGTTGAATACTGGTATGAAGAAACTTTTCAGGCTGGATGTTGTTATTGGCTTCTATGGCGGAGAGTCTGGAGATCCACTCTTCAAATGGTCCGCCGATATTGAGCAGGTATCTTTCCCAGATTTGTGCGATGCCGGAGAAGCCGGCACGTGGCGTCCATAATATGGCAGTTGCGAGCAGGAACATGGAGGCAATCAAAATGGTGACGACCAGCGAATGTAAATAGGGCGTTGTTGATGAAAACGTAACAAGTGCGCTGCCCATGCATAAAAACAGGGTCAGTATGACAATGAAAAAGCCACGAATGAAATCGATGTGCGCAGACGGTGCGCTTTTTGTTGGAATGAAGACAAGCAGCAGCGGCATGCCCATTAAAATAAGCTGAACGATTAGCCTGTCACCTTGCGGAATCCCGGTTAATTCAAACAGGGCGGGATTGACGATAAGCATCAGCTCAAGGAAGAGAACGATGACCGCCAGACCGTAAGTGGCCCGGCCAATACCGCGTGCGAAAATGCGACCGGTGAGCAGGCTGAGCAGTAACAGCATCCAGAATGCACTGATCCACAAATT
>JAVVEE010000024.1:0-3654 GCA_032251315.1 Gammaproteobacteria bacterium | reverse complement strand
AAACCATAAAATGAAGATCAGGATAAAACCGGTAAGCAGCACCAGATTAACCCAATTGAAGCTGAAATCACGACTTAAGATGGGCTGCCATAACAAAAACAACCCGAAATGGGTCAGCAGAAAGCTGTAGGCAATAGTGTTGTCCGGGCCAAGAAAAACAGCCATCAACAGACTGAACAGCATTAGCCCGAGCAACTGATGCTCGAAATTGAAAAAACGCCGGGTGGATAGCAAAGATGGAGTCATTTGCCTACAATTGCACCAGGCGATGCTTATTAATAAATATCATAAGGTAAAGCGGTTCCATGGTTTCTCAAATGCTGACTATATCGAAATTTACCATAATCGAGTCGATGCGTAATCGATTGTTGTGGTTATCCCTGCTGATGATGATTATAGGCTTTGTGCTGGTCGAGTTTGTGGGTGATTTAGCTATCACCGAACACCGCGCCACGCAGCTGTCGGTGCTGGCGGTTTTTTTGCGCCTGAGTGCGGTGTTGCTGGTGGCGCTGTTTGTCGTCTCCAGCTGCTTGCGCGAGCTTCAGGACAAAACGCTGGAAATAATCCTGGCCATGGCTATCACCCGCAGCACCTACTATCTGGGAAAATTGCTGGGTTACCTTGCGCTATCAATGTTGATGGCGATTGCTTTTGCCATGTTGCTGCTGAGTTACGCGCCGTTTGAACAGGTCCTGACCTGGGCCCTGTCGCTGGCGCTCGAGCTGTCGCTGGTGGTGGCCCTGGCGCTGGTGATGATGTTTACCTTTAAGCAAACACCGGCGGCATTAACCGGCGTATTCATCGTCTATCTGGCCGCACGAATTATGGCGGCGCTGTCGCTGATGACGCAACACCCCATCGTCAGCTATGACAGCATCGGGCAGAAATTTATGAATGCTTTTATCGAAATGATGACCTGGATACTCCCCGACCTCAGCCGCTTTACGCAAACCGAATGGCTGGTATACGCCACCGCCGACTGGCAACAACTCTTGCCCATACTGATGCAGAGCCTGATCTATCTCAGTTTGTTATCGGCAATCGCGCTGTTTGATTTCTACCGGAAAAACTTTTAATGCCGGCGATTTTTTTCGACAAGGACCGGCCGGTATGGGATGTGCCCATAGCGGTGCAGCTGCTTCTGGCGCTGGCACTGGCGCTGCAACTGGTCTGGCACAGTCAGCAACCAACCGACGTAGCACAGGCCGAAGACCTGCCCGAGCCCATGTCAGTGAGCGCCTACACCCTGGTCTCGCTGAATGAACCCATCGCCATGTCAAAGCTGCTGAATTTATGGCTACAGTCTTTCGATAACCAGCCCGGAATAAGCCTCTCCTTCCATCAGCTCGATTACCTGCGCATCACCCGCTGGCTGGACACCATCATGGCACTCGACCCCAAAGGGCACTACCCGATGCTGGTTGCCGCCAGAGTCTATGGCAGCGTCACCGACCCGGCGCGCCAACGCATCATGATGGATTACATCTACAGCAAGTTTAACAAAGACCCGAACCGGCACTGGCGCTGGCTGGCCCACGCCGCCATCATCGCCAAACACAACCTAAAAGACATGCCGCTAGCGCTAAAATACGCCCGGGCACTGGCGGAAAAAGCCACCGGCAAACAGGTGCCCTACTGGGCGCGTGACATGCACTTCATCCTGCTGGAAGAGATGGGCGAAATCGAAGCCGCCAAAGTTCTGGTGGGCGCATTGCTGGAAAGCGGTGAAATAACCGACCCTTATGAGCTGAATTTTCTAACTGAGAAAATCCGCGAATTAGAGGAAAAGTCGGCAGAAGCAGAGTGAAATGTCGAGATTTCGACAGAAAGTATTGATTTTAATAAGGCGACAATAAAAAAACTCGATTGCAATGGCAATTTAATAAGTGGCGTGTTAATTGCTCTATAATCAGCTATAAATATGCAGTAAGATCAATGGATAACAAAATTGAGAGAAATAGTATGAGCATGCACCAACAAATGAGAAAACAGTTATGCAGTCAGCAGAAAGGTTTTACCCTGATTGAAATTGCAATTGTATTAGTGATCATCGGCCTGCTACTGGGCGGCGTGCTCAAAGGTCAGGAATTGATTAATTCAGCTCGCGTACGTGCGTTGAATAATACTGCTGATGGCATCACCGCTGCCTGGTTCAGTTTTCAGGATAGGTATCGTGCGTTTCCTGGTGATTACACGCTGGCAACAACCAATCTTCCAGGTGTAACAGCAGTAGTAGGTAATGGCAATGGTGATGGTCAGATTACAACTGATCCAGAACGTAATAACGTATGGGTTCATCTAGAAGCAGCAGGTTATATAACAGGCGGCTATAACAATGAATCTCTCTCAGTTACCGCAGATTATGCATGTTCGGTTGCGCAGTGTCCGGACAATGGTTTCGGTGCAGGTATGGTAATTAGTCATGGTGCATTATATTCGGGTGCAACTAATGCTCACGAGTTAATAAGTGGTAGGGGTATTCCTGTTGATGTGCTAGCAGAGCTGGATCGTAAAATTGATGACGGTATACCTCTAAATGGTTCAATGCAACTTGGAGATGAAGCTACAGGTTGGACAGGTGGTACTATACGTGCTGACTGTTTAAACAGTACCAATTATCAATTACAAACACCTAGCGATAATTGCGCAGCAATATTCAGAAATTTCTAATTGCCGTACAACAATGTGATATAAAAAGAGCCCAGTATGGGCTCTTTTTTTGAGCTGATTTTAATAAAACCTGTAAACAAAGTTCAGCACAGATATGAAAGTCATTGAATGCAATAATCTGCTTAAATCTTACGGCACAAAAAAAGTGCTCGACGGCATTAACCTGTCGGTAAACCAGGGTGAGTTTTTCGGGCTGGTGGGCATGAACGGCAGCGGCAAGTCCACCATGATCAAAGCCATGCTCGATCTGGTGGCGGTTGATGGCGGCGAGATAAAACTGTTCGGCGAGTCACATCGTCAGGTAACGGCAAGAAAAAACCTGGCCTATCTGCCTGACCTCTTCTCACCACCACCCCACCTCAAGGGCAAAGACTTCATTCGCTACATGCTTGAGCTTCAGGGTCAGAAGTGCGATAAAACCGATATCAATAAAATGCTCGACGCACTGGAGCTGGACAAAGCCGCAATGCAATCCTCGGTAAGCAAACTTTCCAAAGGCATGACACAAAAATTGGGCCTGGCGGCCTGTCTGCTGAGTGATAAAAAACTGCTCATGCTCGACGAACCCATGAGCGGTCTTGACCCCAAAGCCAGGGTGCTGTTTAAAAATGAATTGCACAGTAAAAAAAGAAACGACCCGGACGACCCCGGTCTCACCGTTTTTTTCAGCTCACACGTACTGGCCGACGTCGACGAACTCGCCGACCGCATTGCTGTACTGCATAACAGCAAACTGATGTACATCGGCAGCACCGCCGGTTTGAAAAAAGAGTACGCCGCAGAAACGCTGGAAGAAGCGTATATGCAGTGTATTGAAAACATAGTTGGCAGTTGGCAGTAGGCAGTTGGCAGTTAAAAGCTCAACATAGAGTCCGCGAAGGACGCCAAGGAGTCTTTCAATTCATTGCCATCGTTCCCACGCTGAAGCGTAAGAACGATACAAAAGGATGGAGTTATTCTTCATCCACGTCATACCGGCGCAGG
>JAVVEE010000023.1:0-32674 GCA_032251315.1 Gammaproteobacteria bacterium | reverse complement strand
TCCAGGATTTACTACCACCTGTGCCCCGTGTTATAGGTGTTTATGCTGTTATATACTCCCGGTTTATTAAATGACATTAAGTATTAGATGTACATCCAGTAGTTAACCCAGAGGGTATTGTTCATGAAAATCAAAAAAAGCGCTATCATATTCTTTTTACCGGTCTTCTTTATTTTAGGCTGTGATTCGGGCCAAGATTCCCCTGTTAGTGAAAAGGCTGAAACGACGCAAACCGCACCGGTGGCAACCGAAGAAGCCCCGGCACCGATAACCGCTCAGGAGCCGATGGCAGAAAGTACCGGGAACGATGAGGCTAAAGCCGAAGCTGAATCAGAACCTGTTGAACAGGCAGCGATAAGCGGTGAACAGGTTTATCAGAAAGCCTGTGTTACCTGTCATAAAACAGGTGTCGCTAATGCGCCTAAACTCGGTGACGCTGATGCCTGGGCTCCTCGTATTGCCAAAGGCAAAGAGGCGTTGTACAGCTCCTCACTAAACGGGGTTCCAGGAACGGCTATGGTCGCCAGAGGGGGCTGTGGCACATGCAGCGATGAAGAGCTGCATGCGGCGGTTGACTATATGGTCTCCAGCGCAAAGTAATCTTTTCTGAGTTGCAGTAAACAAAAAGCCCCGCTGTCACAGCGGGGCTTTTTTACGGCACATGTAAACGTAAGCGTATGCATTAATCCAGTACGTGTGATACCAGGCCATCCGCCAGTTTGGGTTCAAACCAGGTGGATTTGGGCGGCATTACCTCATTGGCATCGGCCACAGCCATCAGCGCTTCCATCCGTGTCGGGAAGAGGGAAAAGGCAATCGCCATTTCGCCGCTGTCGACGCGCTTTTCGAGTTCACCCAGACCGCGGATGCCGCCGACAAAATCGATGCGGTTATCGGTGCGCGGATCTAAGATGCCCAGTACCGGCTCGATCAGGTTGTCCGCCAGCAGGCTGACATCGAGGGAGGCGACCGGATCATTGGGAATCAGTTCAGGCTTGATGGCGAGTCGGAACCACTGGCCATCAAGGTACATGCCGAACTCGCCGGGTTTGCCGGGCGACACCGCGGCGCTTTCCGCGTTGACGTCAAACTTGCCGTCGAGGCTGGTTAGCAGCTGTTCCTTGCTCAAGCCGTTCAGATCTTTGACGACGCGGTTGTAGTCAAGAATCTTCATCTGGTTGTGCGGGTAGATCACTGACAGAAAATAATCGCTGTTCCGGTTGCCATCGCCGCCCTTGCTTTTTGCAATGCGCGAGGCAGCGGCAGAGCGGTGATGGCCATCGGCGATATAAATCGCATCCATGGCCTCAAAGCCCTGGCTGATCTGGGCGATGGTGGCGTCGTCATTGATAATCCAGAAAGTGTGCTGCACACCGTCATCGGCAGTCACATCGACCAATGGTTCGGTGGTGGCGACCTTTTCCAGAATGGTATCCATGTCCGGCTGGGATTTATAGGCCAGCAGTACCGGGCCGGTCTGTGCGTTCAGCGCTTCGATCTGGCGCACACGATCATCCTCCTTGGCCGGACGGGTGTATTCATGTTTGCGGATGCGATTGCTGTCGTAATCGGCGACCGAGGCCGCCGCCACCAGACCGATCTGGGAATGGTCGCCCATGATCAGGCGGTAGGCGTAATAGCAGTCTTTGTCATCACGAATCAGAATGCCTTCGTCCAGCATCTTTTGCAGGTTCTCGGCCGATTTGGCATACACCGCCGGATCGTATGGGTCGGTGTCTTCGGGCAGGTCGATCTCCGCCTTGGAAATATGCAGAAAGCTCCAGGGCTTGCCTTTTGCGCGTTCCCGGGCTTCCGCCGAGTTCAGGACATCGTAAGGGGGCGCAACGACTTCTTCAGCGCGTTCGGGAACGGGGCGTAAACCGGCAAAAGGACGAATTAATGGCATGGCTCTTCTTCTTAAATTTCGGGAAGGCAAATTATACAGCGAAGCCGGCTTAATGGCGATTTTGCCAAACGCTCATCAACGAAAATACCTCAGACTACCGAACTATACCCACATGCAAGTCACGCGCTTTGTGGCGTTATCCAGTGCTAGAATGCGCCTCAGAAAATAGCCATGATGAATACGAAGCAGATGAAAACAGAGTTACTCAGCCCCGCAGGCACCCTTAGAAATATGCGTTACGCTTTCGCCTACGGCGCGGATGCAGTCTACGCCGGCCAGCCGCGTTACAGCCTGCGCGTGCGCAATAATGATTTTCAGGATGAGAACCTCGCCATCGGTATTAAAGAGGCCCACGACCTGGGCAAGAAATTTTTCCTCACCTCCAACTTGATGCCGCATAACAGCAAGGTGAAAACCTATCTCGCCGATCTGGCGCCGGTGATTGCCATGCAACCGGATGCGCTGATCATGGCCGACCCCGGCCTGATCATGATGGTGCGGGAAACCTGGCCGGAGATGCCGATCCATCTTTCGGTGCAGGCCAATACGGTGAATTACGCCACGGTGAAATTCTGGCAGCAGCAGGGCATCGAGCGCATTATTCTGTCGCGCGAACTGTCACTGGATGAGGTTGCCGAGATTCGCCAGCAGTGTCCCGATATCGAACTGGAGGTATTTGTCCACGGCGCACTGTGCATCGCCTATTCCGGTCGCTGCCTGCTCTCGGGTTATTTCAATCATCGCGATCCCAATCAGGGCACCTGTACCAACTCCTGTCGTTGGGAGTACAAGGCCACCGCCGCCGAGGAAAATGCTGAAGGCGTGTACAAACCGGTCGCTGAATCATCCTGTGGCAGCGGCGCTGCGCCGGTGATGAGTGCCTCGGCCATGAGTTCTTCAGAGATCGGCGACGGCGTGCGTAGCGCAGGCGCGGATGAGGTTTATCTGCTGGAAGAGAAGGGCCGACCCGGCGAGCAGATGCCGATCATGGAAGACGAGCACGGCACCTATATCATGAACTCCAAAGACCTGCGCGCCATCGAGCATGTGCAGAAACTGGTGGAGATCGGTGTTGATTGTCTGAAGATCGAAGGCCGCACCAAGTCGCATTATTATGTAGCGCGTACCGCCCAGACCTATCGACAGGCGATTGATGCGGCAGAACGGGGTGAAACCTTCAATCCGGCACTGCTGGGTGATCTGGAAAATCTGGCCAACCGCGGTTATACCGACGGTTTCTTCGAGCGCCACCATACCCATGATTATCAAAACTACATGGACAGCCACTCCAAAAGTCGTCAGCAAAATTTTGTGGGCGAGGTGCTGTCTTACGATGCCGCTTCCGGTATCGCCGAAATCGAAGTGAAAAACAAATTCAGCGTCGGTGACAAGCTTGAACTGGTCACGCCCCAGGGCAATCACGATATTGTGGTCGAGAGCATGCAGGACCAGTACGGCAAAGCCATGGAATCGGCATTGGGCAGTGGTTACTTCGTAAAAATGCAGTTGCCCGAAGGCACTACTGAAAAATGTCTGCTGGCCCGATATATTTAATATGCCGGGCCGGAGATCAACATGCTGGGGATGATTTTTTCAGTTGCATTGGCGGCGCAAGCCAGCTTGCCGCTGACCGTAGTAAACGAGCAGCTGACGATCGAATTTACCCCGCGCGCACCTGAACAGATGGGGTCATTCTATGAGGCGCGCGGTTTCCCCAAAGCCATGCGCGACATTCTGAAAAAACAGTGCTTCATTACCGTGGGCATCACCAATACCGGTCGGCAGAAAATCTGGCTGAATCTGGACAACTGGCAATTTAGCGTTAACGGTAAGGTGATTGAGCGTCAGCATCGTGACCAGTGGCAGCAGCGCTGGCAGGCGATGGACATACCTTTGCGTTACCAGTCCACGTTTCGCTGGACTTTGATTCCTGAAACGCTGGACTATCTGCCCGGAGAACGCGAAGGCGGCAATCTCATCCTGCCGTTTACCAGCGAAAAGATAAGCCTGGATGCTCGTTTTGCCACCGGTGAAAACGAGGAAGGCGAGCCTATCCATATCCGCTACGATCAGCTCTATTGCGCCGAGGATGCACCATGAAATATCGTCACCGCCTGGTCAGCGTGCAAAGTTTTATGCTGTTATCGACCCTGCTGATGCTATTGCTCTTGGACAGTGTAGCCGCCAGGGAGCCGGAACTGCCATTTGGTATTCGCGAATACAGTATCGGGCAGGCACCCAATTTCGAGCTGGAAGATATTGATGGCGCTGAGTTCAATCTGAAAAGTACGCGTGGCCGCTGGGTTTTCCTGCACTTCTGGGCGAGCTGGTGCGGACCCTGCCGTAAAGAGATGCCGACGATTGAGGCGCTATCGAAAACCCTCGATGCCGACAAGCTGCATTTTGTACTAGTGAATGTCGCCGAGGAGGAAGATACCATTTTCAAGTTTCTGGGTATTGTCGCGCCTAATCTGACCAGCCTGATGGACACGGACGGCCAGATTACTGAAATGTGGAGCCCCCGTGGCTTGCCGACAACATTCCTCATCGACCCGGAAGGCAGGGTGCGTTATCAGGCCGTTGGTGGTCGCGAGTGGGATCAGGCGGCTTATCTACAGTTTATTCGGTTACTTATAAGTCAATGATTTGCAAGCGATATTCAAAATATTTAGACAGAGTCTATATTTTGGCCTGTTTTGGTTTATAATAACCAGCCCAATTTAATTAACCCATAATAGGAGTCTGACATGGCTGTATTAGTAGGACGCGAAGCCCCGGATTTTACCGCAGCGGCTGTTTTAGGCAGTGGTGAAATCGTTGAAGATTTTAACTTTAAGCAGGCCACCAGCGGTAAGTACGCGGTTATCTTCTTTTACCCGCTGGATTTTACTTTTGTATGTCCGTCCGAGTTGATCGCTTTTGATCACCGTCTGGAAGAATTCACCAAACGTGGCGTGGAAGTGATCGGCGTTTCCATCGATTCGCACTTCACTCACAACGCCTGGCGCAATACCCCGATCAATGCTGGTGGTATTGGCCCGGTTAAGTACACGCTGGTGGCTGACATGAACCACGCCATCTGCAAGGCCTACGATGCCGAGACCCCGGATGGCAACGTCGCCTTCCGTGCCTCCTTCCTTATCGACAAGGCCGGTATGGTGCGCCACCAGGTGGTGAACGACCTGCCGCTGGGCCGCAACATTGATGAAATGCTGCGCATGATCGACGCGCTGCAATTCACAGAAGAGCATGGCGAAGTCTGTCCAGCCGGCTGGCATAAAGGCGACAAAGGCATGAATGCAACACCTGCGGGTGTCGCTGAGTACCTGGCAGCAGAATCGGATAAATTGTAAATTCGTTTTTTTTGCTGAACATAAAAAGCCCGTGATTTCACGGGCTTTTTATGGCCTGAAATTTGTCCGCAATGATGATCAGTGCATTATTAGCACTGGTGAAGTCATGCCGTTGATGGATGAAGGCTGTTCAAGCCAGTCCATATTGAGGTCTTCCGGGCGTTATTAAGAAAGCCCATAGGTCGGTTGCATGGTTCTACCTTTAAAGTTAATGTATACATTAATAATTAATCTATGCATTAATAATTAGCCAAAAGGTGTTTTATGATAGATCAACGTTTTCTCATCAGACTGGAGCATTGGGTGCAAGCTAATCGCGTAGCCTGGGCCGAGATCATGGTGCAGACATCCTGGTTACGGGGAGTGCGGCGGGCACAGAAACTGAAGGGCGTCGAGCTGGCCCGGCGCATGGGGGTCAGCCCGGCAAGAATTTCCATGATGGAGCGTGATGAGGAGCATGGTGCGCTCACCCTGAAGATGATGCAAAAGGCTGCGCAGGCGCTGGATTGTGAGTTTGTTTATGCGGTGATTCCGAAGCAGTCTCTGAAGCAAAACGGGGCTGAACCAGCAGAAAAACCCCGGCTGCGCGTGCAGCCGTCGTATAGCTGATTTGTGCCAAAACCGGCTTCATTTCTGTCGAATTAAAGCGTGTATAATCGCCGGTTAATATACTGACTGGTTGGTATTTGCGTTTATGTCAGTGTCCGAGCAAGGAAATAAATGATGTATGAATCTCTAAAAACACGCTTGCAGCAGATTGCCGATTCAGGCCGGGCCGCCTGTCTGTCTGAGTCGCTGATTGGTCTCGAAAAAGAGTGCCTGCGCGTGGCCGAAAACGGCTCGATTTCACAGACACCGCATCCTCCTGCGTTGGGCTCGCCCCTGACCCATCCATGCATCACTACCGATTTTTCTGAAGCCCTGCTTGAGCTGATCACGCCACCCTGCAAATCGGTGAAAGAGGCGCTGAACTATCTTGATGATATTCACAAGTTTGTCTATTCGAAACTGGATAATGAAATTCTGTGGGCGACCAGCATGCCCTGTGTGGTGCGCGGCGATGGCGGTATTCCTATCGCGCAATATGGCAGTTCCAATGTCGGCACCATGAAAACGGTGTATCGTCGTGGCCTGGGCCGCCGTTACGGCCAGACCATGCAGGTGATTGCGGGCATCCATTTTAATTATTCAGTGGCGGACTCCTTCTGGGACCTGTATCAGGCGATGGAGAAAAGTACTCTGTCGAGGCAGACCTTCATCTCCGAGCAGTATATGGGGCTGGTGCGAAACATGCTCCGGTACGGCTGGATGATTCCCTGTCTGTTTGGCGCCTCGCCCGCCGTCTGTAAATCTTTTCTGCAGGACAAGCCCGCCATGCTCGCCGAGTTCGATGAGAGCACTCTGTACGAACCCTACGCCACCTCCTTGCGCATGGGCGATATCGGCTACACCAACAGTCAGGAAGACATGGCCGGCATCAAGGCCGACTATAGTTCGCTGGATAACTATATAAAAAGTTTGCAGTGTGCGATCGCCACGCCTTTTGCATCCTATGAGGAGATGGGGGTGAAGGTGAATGGGGAGTACCAGCAGCTGAACGCCAACATACTGCAAATCGAAAACGAGTATTACAGCACCGTCCGGCCCAAACAGATTACCCAAAAAGACGAGAAGCCGACCACCGCGCTGCGCAAACGCGGTATCGCCTACGTTGAAATCCGCTCGATTGATGTCAACGCTTTCGATCCACTGGGCATCAATGAGGAGCAGCTCTATTTTCTGGAAATTTTTGTCCTGTTCTGCCTGCTGCAGGAGAGTCCGGCTTTAAGTGAAATGGAAATGAACGAAGTCGACATGAATCTGATTCAGGTGGCACATGCCGGGCGACAGCCGGGTCTCACCTTGAGCCGGCACGACCAATCCGTGCCGCTCAGGGACTGGGCGCTGGAGCTGTGTGAGGGGATGCGCGAAGTGGCCCGACTGCTGGATGAAGTCAATCACTGTGAAGCCTACTCAAAGAGTCTGCATGCGCAGATCGAATCCATTAACGATCTGTCCCTAACCTCGTCGGCCAGAATGCTGGACGAGATGCGTAAAAATGGCGAAGGCTTCTTCCACTTTGCGCAGCGTAAATCATTGCAGTATCAGGATTATTTCGAAGCCCGAAAACTACCAGCGGAACGCCAGCAGTTTTTTGAATCGATGAGCCGTGAGTCGCTGGCTCACCAGCAGGAGATAGAGGCCGCCGACATCTTGAGTTTTGATGATTATTTGCAGCAATATTTTGCCCGAAGCTAAGGGTAACCGCTCAGTTGCCCATAAAAAATTAAACAGGAATAACCTATGAAGTGGATAGATAAAATAGCCATGGCACCACTGGCCATCGTCGCGATAATGATGGCGGTATTGCCATTCAATGCAACGCCGCATCTGATCGAGAAACTGGGCATGCTCACCGACGGCAGCTTGCAGCGGCCTATCGACATTTTCGACCTGTTTATGCACGCCACGCCCGCAGCGATTCTAATTATCCGCTTGTACCGGCAGTTCGTGCTGAAAATCACATCGGCCGATAAGGAATAGGTGGGGATTTAGTGCTTGTCGGCACCGGCGCAGGCTGGTGAAGCGGGAGCCTGACCTTTTTCAAACCACTCTTCCATGGTCATGGTGTGCAGCGCCAGCGCGTGGATGCCGCCACTGAGCTCCTCTTCCAGTACCTTGTTGACCAGGCGGTGGCGGGCGAGCAGCATTTTTCCCTTGAAATCATCACACACAATGACCACTTTGAAATGCGATTCAGTCGCCGGGCCACTGTGCATGTGACTTTCGTTGATGACTTCCAGGTGCTCGGGTGAGAACGCCTGCTGTAATTTTTCGGTAATGGTATCTTGTTGGTTCATGGTGGCGGATGTTAGCACGGCGCCGGCTTTGAAAAAGGCATGATTGCAAAGGTTATTACTTCTGATTCCCGCTGATCAGTCACCGAGTACCTTGGTGGGGTCGATGCCGTAGGCACCCGGCTGGAGCCCGCTGATGATGGTGAAATCCAGGCCGCTGGCATCCTTCGTTTGTATGGTCAGGTCAACGATCTTGCTGACCTCGTAGGGCTTTTTGTTTTCGTCCAGAAGCATCATGATTTTGGGTTTGAGCCGCTGCGTCCGGTTCTGGGACATGATCATGCCCACTTCACCGGATGACATTTCGACCAGCGAGCCGGTCGGGTAGACGCCCAGGCACTGCAGGAACTGTTCCACCAGCTCGTTCTGGAAGTATTTATTTCGCCAGTTATAAATAGTCTGCAAAGCTTTGTGGGGAGCGATAGCAGTGCGGTGTTTACTGGTGCGCGTCATGGCGGTGTAGCAGTCAATGATGGCGGCAATGCGACCGTAAACCGGCACCTCCTTGCCTTTTAAACCGCTGGGATAACCGCTGCCATCGTAGCGTTCATGATGGGTTAAGACGACATTGATGATGGTCTCATTAATGCCAGGCGATTGCTGCAGCAGCTCTACGCCGTAGTGAACATGACTTTTCATCTCTTCGAATTCGTTGACGCTCAAGGTGCCAAATTTATTGAGAATCTCATCGGAAACTTTGACTTTGCCCACATCCATTAATAGCAGCCCCATGGAAAGAGTTCTTAAGTCCTCTTTGTAAAGACCGAGATGTCGCCCAAAGGCAATGGAGAGTGCACAATTATCCAGAGCGTGGGAATAGGTGTATTCATCCTTTTTCTGCATCTCCGAAACCCACAGCAGCGCATCAGAGTTACGGATAACACTTTCCAGAATGGGCTGAACGGCGTTGCGCACGGCGGCGATGTCCAGATTGTCGCCGGCTCTCAGTTGGTCCATTAGCTGAGCGACCTTGTCAGAGGCTGTTTCCAGGGCCGACTCGGCGGCAGGAAGCTCATGAAATACCGACTGCTTTTCTTCATAAGTAACTTTTTTCTTGCCGCCCTCGAGAAATTCTTCAACATACTGATTGCTGGGCAGATAGGGTTCTTCATCCATATAGGAGGCGGCTGACTCACCCTGCTCGATGTCGATGAAAACATAGCGGCAGTGCTGTTGCAGGGCCTGGATTTCATCATTATTCCTGATATTAAAACCCTGAAGCAGGAAGGGGGTGTCCAGCCACGGACGATCAAGATTAGAAACGTGCATGCCCACTTTTAGTTCAAATGTACTGACTTTACGTTCCATAAAACGGGCTCGTATCGCGGTTAATATTCAGTGTCTGCACTGAGTTATTGAAGTTGCATGGAGCTGAAGTGGCTGCCTCTGCATAAGGGTTATAACAGTGGAGTATAGTCATATAATTAGATTAAACAGCGAAAAAACGCAGCCTTTTTAAGACCGGGCATTATATACGGACTCAGCCCGAAAAGCCTGCCAGACATCGTCAATCAATAGCTCCATGGGCTGGAAGTTCGTTTTGTAGTTCATTTTCCGGCAGTCCCTGATCCAGTACCCCATGTACAAATACTCGAGTTGCAGGCGCCGGGCCTGCTGAATCTGCTGCAAGATGCAGAAATTTCCCAGGCCGCGCCAGGCTTCAGCAGGATCGGGATCGAAAAAGGTGTACACCGCAGAAAGTCCGGCAGGGGTAACGTCGGTGACCGTGACTGCCAGCAGACGTCCATCCTTACGAACCTCCAGAAAATAGCTGTTGCTCCAGTCACAGTACAGAAATCGCTCATAATCATCACGCACCGGATTGGCCATGCCGCCATCGATGTGACGGGAGTTGAGGTAGTCGCGATACAGCTGGAAATATTCATCGCTGTAGTGGGCCTCGACCATGTGTACGCTTAGATCCTGATTATTTTTCAGGCAGCGCTGCTGGTTTCTGCGCGCTGAGAACTGTGCCACAGGAATGCGGCAGGGCCGGCATTCCTGGCAGTCACGACAATGCGGGCGGTAGACGTGATCACCGCTACGTCGATAGCCGAGTTTGAGCAGATGACTGTAGATGGAGGTGTCCATGGGCAGCTTCGGGTCGGGCACGATATTGGTCGTCATCCGGCCGGGTAGGTAGCTGCATTCATGCTCGGTGGTGAGGTAAAGCTGGATAGGTTGAGAGATCATGGTGAAAGCATAGCTCGAACAGGGCGTTATCATCTTGCATTGGCGCGTAAATATTTTAGCCCGAATCATCTCCATGCAGAAAAGCCCTGCTGGAATCGGCATTTAGTACCACAATTCAGGGTGTTGCGACCATAAGAACGGCTGAAAGTGGTATAATTTACGGCTTTCAAATTAGTCAGATAGTCGTCCTATGTCCAGAGAACAACGCATTGCCTCCCTCAAGGAAAGGTTAAAAACCCAAATCCTCATTCTGGATGGTGCCACCGGCACTATGATTCAGAATCGCAAGCTGAGCGAAGCCGAATATCGCGGCAGCCGTTTTGCCGACTGGCCCTCTGACCTCAAGGGCAATAATGACCTGCTGGTGCTGACCCAGCCCGAGATCATCCGTAGTATTCATCAGGATTATCTGGACGCGGGTGCCGACATTGTCGAAACCAACAGCTTCAATGCCACGCGCATCTCCATGGCCGATTACAACATGGAGGACCTCAGCTACGAGATCAACGTCGCCGCAGCCAGACTGGCACGTGAAGCCGCCGATAGCTACGCCACGGCGGACAAGCCCCGTTATGTCGCGGGCGTACTCGGCCCGACCAATCGCACCTGCTCGATTTCGCCGGATGTGAATGATCCCAGTTTCCGCAACATTACTTTTGAAGCGCTCTCCGTGGCCTATGTCGAATCCACCCGCGGCCTGATCGAAGGTGGGGCGGATATCATTCTGATCGAAACCATCTTTGATACGCTCAATGCCAAAGCGGCCATCTACGCGGTGAAACAGGTGTTTGATGAAGATAGCATCGAATTGCCGATCATGATCTCCGGCACCATCACCGATCAGTCCGGGCGCACGCTCACCGGCCAGGTGACCGAGGCTTTTTATAACTCCCTGCGCCACGCCGAGCCGATTTCCATTGGCCTGAACTGCGCGCTGGGGCCGAAAGATCTGCGCCAGTATGTGCAGGAGCTGTCGCGCATTTCCGAGACCTATGTGTCTGCGCACCCCAATGCCGGGCTGCCGAACGAAATGGGCGAGTACGATCTGGATGCCGAAAACATGGCCATCGCCATCGGCGAGTGGGCCGATGCCGGCTTTCTCAATATCATTGGCGGCTGTTGTGGTACCGCACCGGAACATATCCGCGCCTTCGCCGAAATGGTGGCCGACAAGAAGCCCCGGGTCATTCCCGATCTTCCGGTGGAGTGCCGCCTCTCCGGTCTGGAGCCGTGCAACATCGGTGCCGATTCGCTGTTCGTGAACGTCGGCGAGCGTAACAATGTCACCGGCTCGGCCATGTTCAAGCGCCTGATTCTGGAGGAGAAATACGAAGAGGCGCTGGTGGTGGCCCTGCAGCAGGTGGAAAACGGTGCCCAGATCATCGACATCAACATGGATGAAGGCATGCTCGATTCCAGAACCGCGATGGTCAAGTTCCTCAACCTGATCGCTTCCGAACCGGACATCTCGCGCGTGCCGGTGATGATCGACTCCTCGAAATGGGACGTCATCGAGGCCGGGCTGCGCTGCGTGCAGGGCAAGTCCGTGGTGAATTCGATCTCGCTGAAAGAGGGTGAGGAGAATTTCATCACCTACGCGAAGAAAATCCGCCGTTACGGCGCCGCCGTGGTGGTCATGGCTTTTGATGAAGAGGGCCAGGCCGACACCTACGAGCGCAAGGTGGAAATCTGCACCCGCTCCTACCAGGTGCTGACCGAAGTGGTGGGTTTCCCGGCGGAAGATATCATTTTCGACCCGAATATTTTTGCCGTGGCCACCGGCATTGCCGAGCATAATAATTACGCGGTGGACTTCATCGAAGCCACGCGCACCATCAAGCAGACCCTGCCGCACGCGCTGGTGTCCGGCGGGGTTTCTAATGTCTCCTTCTCGTTCCGTGGCAACAACCTCGTGCGTGAAGCCATTCACTCGGTGTTTCTGTATCACGCCATCCAGGCGGGCATGGATATGGGTATCGTCAACGCTGGACAGCTCGCCATCTATGATGATCTTCCGGCCGAGCTGCGCGAGGCGGTGGAAGACGTTATTCTGAATAAAAATGCCGAGGCGACGGAAAATATGCTGGCCATGGCCGCCAAATATAGCGGCGATGGTCTGGTTGCCATCAGTAGTCAGGACATGAGCTGGCGCGAACTGCCGGTCAATGAGCGGCTCTCACATGCACTAGTCAAAGGTATCACCGAATTCATTCTGGAAGACACCGAAGCGGCGCGCCTGCAGGCAGAATATCCCCTGCAGGTGATCGAGGGGCCGCTGATGAACGGTATGAATGTGGTCGGCGACCTGTTCGGTGATGGCAAAATGTTTTTGCCGCAGGTGGTGAAATCGGCCCGCGTCATGAAGCAGGCGGTGGCTTATCTGCTGCCCTTCATCGAGGCAGAGAAGGGCGGGGCGATCAGCAGCAACGGCAAGATTCTGATGGCTACGGTGAAGGGCGACGTGCATGACATCGGCAAGAATATCGTCGGCGTGGTGCTGCAGTGCAACAATTATGAAGTGATTGATATCGGCGTCATGGTGCCGGCGGAGACCATTCTCGCTGAAGCCGAAAAACACAATGTCGATGTCATCGGTCTATCCGGTCTGATTACGCCTTCGCTGGACGAGATGGCCTATATGGCCTCGGAGATGGAGCGTCTGGGCATGGCCCTGCCGTTGATGATCGGCGGCGCTACCACCTCGCGCATCCATACCGCGGTTAAGATTGCGCCCAAATATTCCAACGCAGTGGTATATGTGCCGGATGCCTCGCGAGCGGTCGGTGTGGTTGGCGAGTTGCTGAGCGCTGAGCGTGCGCCCAAATATATTCAGGACATTAAAGACGAATATGAAAATATGCGCCTTAAGCGCAGCCAGCGCCAGAGCAGCAAAAAAGGCTGGAGCCTGCAACAGGCCAGAGACAACCAGTTCAGTTTCGACTGGGATCAGTACACGCCGCCGAAGCCGAACTTTCTGGGGCTGAAGGCATTTGACGATTATCCGATGGAAAAACTGGTCGACTATATTGACTGGACGCCGTTCTTTCAGGCCTGGGAGCTGTCGGGCAAATATCCCCAGATTCTGGAAAATGAAACGGTGGGCGAAGAGGCGACCAAGCTGTTTGCCGATGCCCGGGCCATGCTCAAGCAGATTATCGATGAGAACTGGTTACAGGCACGCGCGGTGATCGGCTTCTTCCCGGCGAATAGTGTGGGGGACGACATCGAAGTCTATGCCGATGATGAACGCAGTGAAGTGCAGACCGTTTTGCATCATCTGCGTCAGCAAATGGCTAAATCGCCGGAACGGCCCAACTGGTGTCTGTCCGACTTTGTCGCCCCGAAAGAGAGCGGCAAGCAAGACTATATCGGCGCCTTCGCCGTCACCACCGGCATCGGCATTGACGAGCATGTGAAACGTTTTGAGGAACAGCACGACGACTACAACAGCATTCTGTTAAAGGCCCTGGCTGACCGTCTGGCCGAGGCCTTTGCCGAGCATCTGCACGAACGGGTGCGCAAGGAGTTCTGGGGCTATGCCAGTGACGAGTCATTAACCAATAATGACCTGATCGCTGAAAATTATCAGGGCATACGCCCGGCCCCCGGTTATCCGGCCTGTCCGGATCATACTGAAAAGCAGACCCTGTGGTCATTGATCCAGCCCGATGTGAATGCCGGCATCAGCATCACCGAAAGTTTTGCCATGATGCCGACCGCGGCGGTTTCCGGCTGGTATTTTTCGCACCCCGAGGCGCGCTATTTCGGTATGGGTCGAATTCAGCGGGATCAGGTTGATGATTACGCGAAACGTAAAAATGACAGCGTTAAAGTCACCGAGCGCTGGTTAGCCCCGGTGCTCGATTATGACGCTTGAGGATCAGGCGCGAAGCTTAGTTGCAGGAAGTGTCTGTCATAAAAGTTTCATCCACAGAATCTGTGGATAAGTCTGTGGGCACGGGTCGGGTAACCGGCTATCTCCGCGTTGATACGGGGTTTGTTTTTAATTTGATCATTTTTCGATCAGTTAAAAATAAACCATTACATAACAATGGCTTATGTATTTTTTATAGTTAGCCTGTTGACATGCGGTTACATTCATTTACAAAAACGGGCCCTTTTACAGGGTATATTTCTGCTTGTGCAAAACTATTGAACTTCGGGCATTGAAAAACAGTCACTTAGTCCTTTAATACCGCATTTTAGGCGTTTAAATTTATCGTCAGTGTTATTGAACGCACTGATAAAGCATCATGGTTGAAAAGATTTTATGGCAATAATAAGGCTTCGCAATATCAACGTCAGTTTTGGCGGCCCGGCAATTCTTGAGCAGGTAAACCTGTCCATTGAGGCCGGCGAAAGGGTCAGTTTGCTTGGGCGCAATGGCACCGGCAAGTCCAGCCTGCTGAAGGTGATTAATAAACAGATAAAACCGGATGGCGGAGAAATCGATATCAACAAATCGGTCAAGATCGCCTCGCTGGAACAGGAGGTGCCTTATGACCTTCAGGGCAGCATCTTTGATGTTGTCGCTTCGGGGCTGGGCAAACAGGCCGAATTATTGAAGGCCTATCATCACGCCACGCAGCGGGTGGCGGAAGACTTTTCCGAGCAGGCCTTTGCCGAGCTGGAACGCACCCAGCACGAAATCGAAGTGGCCGATGCCTGGCAGCTGAATCAGCAGGTCGAGTCGGTGCTGTCGAAAATGAAACTGGACGGGGACACTGATTTCACCCAGCTCTCCGGCGGGATGCGCCGCCGCGTGCTGCTGGCCAAGGCGCTGGTGGTGGATCCGGATTTACTGCTGCTCGACGAGCCTACCAACCATCTCGATCTCGAGGCCATCCAGTGGCTGGAAGAGCAGCTGCTGGGTTATCGCGGCGCACTGTTGTTTATTACCCATGACCGTGCTTTCATGCGCAAACTTTCTACCCGCATCGTCGAGCTCGATCGTGGCTGCCTGACCAGTTACGACTGTGATTACGCCACCTACCTGACCCGGCGCGAAGAGCTGCTGCATGCGGAAGATGAGGCTAACAACCTGTTTGATAAGAAGCTGGCGCAGGAAGAGGTCTGGATTCGGCAGGGCATCAAGGCACGGCGAACCCGCAACGAGGGCCGGGTGCGCGCGCTGGAAAGCATGCGGGACGAACGCGAACAGAGACGCCAGAAAGTCGGCAAGGTGGATATGAAAATCGTGCGCGGTGACCAGTCGGGCAAGATCGTGGTGGAGGTGGAAGATGTCAGTTTCGCTTATGAAGGCCGCAGCATTGTTAAAAACCTCAGCACCACAATTTTCCGCGGCGACAAGGTCGGCATTATCGGTCCCAATGGTGCGGGAAAAACCACGCTGCTGAAAATCCTGCTGGGTCAGTTGCAGCCGAGCTCGGGCAAAGTGACCCTGGGCACCAAACAATCCATTGCCTATTTTGACCAGATGCGCGACCAGCTTGATGAAGAGGCCAGTGTGCTGGACAATCTTTCAGAGGGACGGGAGTTTATAGAAATCAACGGCGCCCGCAAACACGTTATCGGCTATCTACAGGATTTCCTGTTCGCACCCGACCGCGCGCGCTCACCCGTCAAGGCGCTCTCCGGTGGCGAACGCAACCGCCTGCTGCTGGCCCGGCTGTTTTCCAAGCCCGCCAACATTCTGGTGCTCGACGAGCCCACCAATGACCTTGACGTCGAGACTCTGGAGTTGCTGGAAGAGCTGGTCTCCAACTACAGCGGTACCATTTTGCTGGTCAGCCATGACCGTGAATTCGTCAACAATGTAGTCAGCAGTACACTGGTGTTCGAGAGTGATGGTGTAGTCAATGAATACGTGGGCGGTTATGACGACTGGTTGCGGCAGCGTGCCGAAGCCGGGGTTAGGCCTGCTTCGAACAAGGCTGAAAAGCCGGTGCAGAAAGAGGCCAAGGAGAAAAGTCAGAAGAAAAAAATCAGTTACAAGGAGCAGCGTGACCTCGACGCCCTGCCGATAAAAATCGAACAGCTGGAGACCGAGCTGAAACACCTGCACGAGCAAATGGCCGAACCCGATTTCTTCCAGCAGGAAAAAGACGAGATTGTAAAAGTGCAGGCTGCACTGCAACAGAGCGAGCAGGCCCTGGCGGAGAGTTACAAGCGCTGGGAAGAGCTGGAAGCGTAAACGCAGAGAACGAAAGTCAGTCCGCGAAGAACGCGAAAGACGCGAAAAAATCAAACTGCATAAGAATGTTAAGAATTCATTAGCAACATTAATTTTCTTTTTTTGCGCCTCTGCGGTGAAAAAGGTTTACCGATGTTTCTGGCTAAACCCCAAATTCCCCTGAACTCCGCCAGTATGAACGGCGATGATCCGGCTGCCGGCGGGGAAGTGTCCCTGTTGTATTAAGTCAAACAGGCCATAGAGCATTTTCCCTGTGTAGACCCCATCCAGAAGGATGTCGAAATCCTGTTTGAATTTTTCGATGAAGGCCCAGAGTTCGGGGGTGGTTTTGGCGTAACCGCCACAGTGATAATCGGTGTTGAGTTGCCAGCCAGCAGGTGAGCTTGCCTCTGAGTATTGCAGGAAATTTTCGATCTCATCGCGTAGAAATCCGGCGCCTTTGAGCACGGCAAAGCCGATGGCTTTTTGCGGCTCCTTCAGGCCGCTGACCAATCCCGCCAGCGTTGCACCGGTGCCGCAGGCGCTACAGATAAAATCGAAATCCTGTTCTATCTCTTCGACGATTTCTGCGCAGCCCTTAACGGCCAGGGCATTACTGCCGCCTTCGGGTAGCAGATAAAAACGGCCATATTGAGCCTTCAGGGTCTCTATGAATGCGGCTTCTGCTTTGTCCCGGTATTGGCTGCGGTCTATGTATTCCAGCTGCATGCCGCAGTCGACGGCGAATTGTAGCGTCGGATTCAGCGGTGAGTGAGGCTCTCCCCGGATGAGGCCAATGGTGCGTAAACCGAGGCGTTTGCCTGCAGCAGCGGTGGCGTAAATATGATTGGAGTATGCGCCGCCAAAAGTAAGCAGGGTGTCATGATTCTGTTGTGCGGCGGCGACAAGGTTATATTTAAGCTTGCGCCATTTGTTGCCGCCTAACTCGAAGTCAACCAGATCTTCGCGTTTGATGTGTAACTGAACGCCGGCTGCTGCCAGCAGGGGCGATTCCAGTCTCCGGAGGGGGCTTTCTTTGAGTATTAAATCTTGTAATTGTTTCAGGGTGCCGCCACCACGTGCACAACGCTGGAGTATTCGAAATAAACAATGCGGTCATTGTAAGTCCAGCGGGTAATTGGTGGCGTGCCAACGGCGGGTGAAACCACAAGCGGCTGGCCCAATTCATTTTTGACTTTTTCCATGTTCATGCCACGGCGCGGGAAATCCAGCACCTGAACCGGCAGTGTGCCTTCAGGCTGCAACTCGATAACGTCACCCGTTACTTCAGTGTCTGTCGTGTGGTTATAAACACGTATAACGGGTTCCTTTTTAGGCGCGGCTTCAACTTCAGTGTTATCTTCCGAGCTAGCCGCTTCATTCACCGCTTCCGCTGCAGGACGGTGATCAGATGAAGTGGAGATGTCCACCTCTTCGGGTTCGAAAATTTCGGTGCGCTCACTCATGGCGGGGCGGTCAGCCAGTGCCTGGGTGGAAATAAGCAATAGGCAACAAGTTGCCAGGGTAATGTGTTTGTTCATGTTATCCCCATGATTTCATTACGATAGAACGGGTAGGGAGATTGTAGCACCTGCGCTGAAAAAGACACCTTCCCTGAACAATTCAGAAAGGGTGTCAGGGCTTAATCCTGATAACGCTGGAAAACCAGGCAGGCATTAGTGCCGCCAAAGCCGAAATTATTCGACATGACGGTATTGAGCGTTACGTTATCCTGTCTCCGGGTGACAATGGGCATGCCGACAGCCTGCTCGTCCAGCGTTTCGATGTTGGCTGAGGCCTGGATGAAATTGTTTTCCATCATCAGCAGGCTGTAGATCGATTCCTGGGCGCCGGATGCGCCCAGCGAATGGCCGGCCAGCGACTTGCTGGAGCTGATCGCCGGAATCTTTTCACCAAAGGTTTCGCGTATGGCTTGCAGCTCTTTGGTGTCACCTACCGGTGTGCTGGTGCCGTGAGTATTGATGTAGTCCAGCGGCTGCTCGATCCCGTCCAGTGCCATTTTCATGCAGCGCACCGCGCCTTCGCCCGAGGGCGCGACCATGTCCACACCGTCGGAGGTTGCGCCATAACCGACAATTTCGGCGAGGATGTTGGCGCCACGGCTGAGCGCGTGCTCGAGCTCTTCTACCACCAGCGTCGCGCCGCCACCGGCAATGACAAAACCATCACGGTCGGCATCGTAGGTGCGCGACGCTTTTTCCGGGGTTTCGTTATATTTGGATGATAACGCCCCCATGGCATCAAACAGCATGCTCAGGCTCCAGTGCTCTTCTTCGCCACCACCGGCAAAAATAATATCCTGCTTGCCCATCTGAATTAGTTCGTAGGCGTTGCCGATGCAGTGGGTGCTGGTGGCGCAGGCCGAGCTGATCGAATAGTTCACGCCTTTGATGTGGAAGGGCGTGGCCAGACAGGCTGAAACCGTACTCGACATGGTGCGCGGTACCATATACGGACCTACGCGCCGAATGCCTTTGCTGCGCAGAATATCCGCCGCTTCAACCTGATTCGCCGAGGAGGCGCCACCGGAACCCATGATAATGCCGGTGCGAATATTGGAGACCTGAGCCTCATCCAGACCGGCATGATCAATTGCCTGTTGCATGGAGATGTAGGCGAATGCAGCGGCATCACCCATGAAGCGTTTGACTTTTCGATCGATAAAATCATCGGTGTTGATGTCAACGCTGCCTGCAACCTGGCTGCGCATGCCCATCTCTTTATAAGCTTCCTGAAATTTAATACCGGAGCGACCTTGCTGCAGTGATTCGAGAACAGTTTGTCTATCATTTCCCAGGCAGGAAACAATGCCATAACCGGTAATAACAACGCGTTTCATGAGTAAGTCCTAAAAGTCTTCGGTTGAGGTGAACAGGCCCACACGTAAATTTTTCGCAGTATAGATAACACGACCATCGACGGACATGGTGCCATCAGCAATACCCAGTGTCAGGCCTCGTGCAATAATGCGTTTGATGTCAATCTGGTACACGACCTCGTTGGCGGTGGGCAGAACCTGGCCAGTGAATTTGACCTCACCGACGCCCAGTGCGCGCCCGCGACCGGGGTGACCGCTCCAGCCCAGATAAAAACCCACTAACTGCCACATCGCGTCCAGACCCAGGCAACCTGGCATGACCGGATCACCCTTGAAATGACAATCGAAGAACCAGAGCTCAGGTTTGATATCCAGTTCGGCCCGAATTTCGCCCTTGTTGTTGCCACCACCGTCGGTCGCAATATTGGTAATGCGGTCAAACATCAGCATGTTCGGTGCGGGCAGTTGCGCGTTACCCGGTCCAAAAAGCTCGCCTTCACTGCATTTCAGCAACTCTTCGTAGGTATATGAATTTTGTTGAGTGGAAGTTTTCGGGTCTGCGAGCATAGTTAATCCGCCAGTGGGTCATCTGATTATAAATAAGCGGGCATTTTATAGGAAAAGTGGGCATGATGGTATTACACAAAAATTTTGCCGGAATTTTTAAAAAGTTATGCAGGAACTATTATTAATCGCAGCGTTAACGCTAATTGCTTTTTACTGGTGGGATGCTACGCGCACCTATGAACTGGCACTGGTTAGCTGTCGTCGGCTGTGTCGCAACGCGCAGTTACAGTTGTTGGATGATACCGTCGTGCGCCAGCGAGTCTGGCTTGGACGCGGTTCTACGGGCAGTGTCCGGCTGTGTCGAATATACAGTTTTGATTATAGTGATGATCAGGATACCCGGTGCCAGGGATACATCGTTATGCTGGGGCGGAATGTCGCGGAAACCAGTATGGATCCGCGACATGTGGCCGGCTAAATGAGGTTGTTGCAATAACCCCTGCTATTCATGGCACTCTGAATTCAGAGTGCCATCTGCAAATGTGCAGACTTATTGCGTGGAGAAACGTTTATCAAATTTCAATTTTGCCGACCGGGTTTCACCTTCAGGCGTCACGTCGATATCAAACCTTAAATATTCGCCTTCGGTGAACTGCACCTCAGCCAGATAGTAGATAGCGTCGCCCTCCTTGATCTGACGAAACTCGACACCCTTCATCTGACCGGTGAGATTGCTGACCTTTCCGCCCACATCTGCGGGTATGGCTGTGCCGGTGGTGCCTTCTTTCTTTTTGAGTACGGCGATATTGACAATTGCACGGTTATTCCGGCGAGTTAGATTATAAGTTTTAGCTATTTCCGGTGACAGCGTATCGCTTCGGAATGCATTGTAGTGAATAACATAATCATTAAATTCTACGGAGTTTTCCGCAAAAACAGTCGAGCCGGTACCGATTAGCGCGAGTAGCATCAGCAACTTGATAGTGGAATTTATACTTTTGTACATATAGTAATCCTCTTGTGAATGATTTTTATTGTTATTCAACTCTATTCTAATCCAAACCGGAACTTAATCAACGCCTACTTTCAGCATGAAATAGTGCTTAAAAATCGGTTCAGGGTGAGGGTGCGCATTCTGCATCTTCTAGCTCTGTTAGCAGCTGCTTGCCGATGGAGTCAAATCGCCAGCCGGTGAATAATTTTCCCTCACGAGCGCCATGCATCAGCTTCTCCACCTCCTTTCGGGTGCATAAAACACTGGGCTGAATACTGAGGGCGTCGGCCTCATGCTGCACCAGTTCCAGCAGGTGGCTGAGCTGCTGCTTTTCCTCGGCGGAAGGTTTTTGCCGGTTTATCACCGGCCACTCCGACTCGGGAATTTGCAGGCCGGTTTCAATGGCCTGCGTCAGCGTATCAACTTCAGCACAGCCCAGGCGGGCGGTATAACTATCGAGGCCGCTGAGCTTGCCTGCAACGGTCTGAGTGGCGGCAATTTTTATTATCAGCTCATCGGACATAATCCTGCGCCGGCTCAGATCCTTATCCATCGCCTGCAATTCACGCCACCGCGCCACTGAGCGGCATACTGCCAGTTGCCGGTCGCTCAGCCTGAAGTAGCCCTTAACGCGCAACCAGCAGTTGTCAAGATCAGGCTCGAAACGCTCGCTGTTGTCGCACAGCAAAATGCAATCTTCCTGCGACCAGCCTTCGCGGTTTTTCTCCTGCAAGGCCAGGTTTAATTTTTCATGCAGCGGCAATAGATAACGCACATCGTCACCCGCATATTCAATCTGCTTCGCGCTGAGCGGGCGTTTTAACCAGTTGGTGCGGGTCTGTGATTTATCCAGCATCACCTCAAACTCTTCAGCCACCAGATTGGCGTACCCGATCTGATCCTGACTGCCGAGCATGGCTGCCGCAATTTGGGTATCGAAAATGGGGGCGGGCAGTTCACCGAAATATTGATACAGCACCTCCATATCCTGCGAGCAGGAATGAAATACCTTGATAATCTCAGGATTCAAAAACAGTCGCCGCAGTTCATCGCGAGCATCAAAAGCCAGCGGATCAACACAGGCAATATGATCAGGTCCGGCAATCTGGATTAATCCCAGATGGGGGTAATAGGTGGTCTCCCGAAAAAACTCGGTATCAATAGCGAGTAGAGGTTCGGTGATTAGCTGGTTGCAAAGTTCGTGCAGTGACTGCGGATCTTCAATGAGTATGGTTTTCATGAAGACATTATATATTTATTGACGTTTTTATGTGGCGCTCTCTGCGGCTGTTGCTGATGGCTGATACTCGCCCGATTAGTAAAGCGGCTCTCCCCTAATCGGGCGGGTAGCTAATGCATAAATTCCGGGCGGAACACGCTCACCGCCTGAGCAAGCTTGCCGGCCTGCTCCTGCAGGCTCACAGCGGAGGCTGCCGCCTGTTCCACCAGTGCTGCATTCTGCTGGGTCATGCTGTCCATCTGTCCCACTGCCAGATTGATCTGCTCAATGCCGGCGCTTTGTTCCAGGCTCGCTTTGGCAACGCCACTCATGATTTCGGTAACCAGTTGCACCGAAGTGACAATATCACCCATGGAATTGCCGGTCTCATCCACCAGCTTGCTGCCGGTATTGACCTGTTCTGCGGAATCGCTGATCAGTGTCTTGATTTCCCGGGCGGCACTCGCGCTACGCTGTGCCAGATGGCGTACTTCAGAAGCGACAACGGCAAAGCCGCGACCCTGTTCACCTGCGCGCGCAGCTTCTACCGCAGCGTTCAGTGCCAGAATGTTGGTCTGGAAGGCGATGTTGTCGATGACCCCGATGATGTCGGCGATCTTGCCCGAACTTTCTTTAATATAAGCCATAGTCTCGACGACCTTGTGGACCACCTCGCCGCCGGTTTCGGCGATTTCGGCGGTAGAGGTCACCAGCTGGTTGGTATGGCGAGCGTGCTCGGCATTCTGTTTGACCGTACTGGTCAGCTCTTCCATCGAAGTGGCGGTCTCCTCCAGACTGGCGGCCTGTGATTCGGTACGGCTCGAAAGATTGATATTACCGCTGGAGATTTCGTCAGCCGCCGCCCCGATACTGTCCACGTTCGCGCTGATATCGGAGACCACAGCAATCATATTGGCGTTCATCTGATTGAGCGCACGCATCAGTTTTCCGGTTTCGTCCCAGGCGCCCATTTCAAACTGAACGGACAAATCTCCGCCCGCGATGGCGTGTGCAGCCTCCAGTGCCTTGTCGAGCGGCTGTAAAATAGTGCGGGAGATGAAATAACCAAACAGTATCGACAGAATCGCACCGCCACCACCGGCGACCGCGATCAACGTCGGTATCATGCTCGGGTTGCCGGAGGCTTCCACTAAAGCACTGGTTTCCCACCAGCCGAAAGCCCCTACAGCGGCCATCAGCAAAGCGCCAAGGCTGGTGGTGATCAGGATGCGTAGATTGATCGGGATCCTTCTGATGGAAATTAATCTGCTGATTGGGCTATTGCTCACCGCCACGCCATGGTGGATGACCAGATCGCCCGCCTTGCCCTCCTTGAAACGTCGATAGACCTCCTCTGCTGTCGAGACCTGCTCGCGCGAGGGACGGGTGCTGGCGGACATATATGCGATAGTGACGCCTTTTCTGCGCACCGGAGTGATGTTTGCATTGACCCAGTAGTGATCGCCGTTCTGGCGTTGATTTTTGATAATGCCGGTCCAGGGAAGACCCTCAGCGAGTGTGGACCAGAGGTCGGCAAACAGCTCCGGCGGCATGTCGGGGTGGCGGATGATGCTATGGACATTGCCGAGCAGCTCGGTTTCGGAAAAGTGACTGGCCTCTATAAATGCGCTATTGACATAAATAATCCGGCCTTTCAAATCGGTTCTGGATACCAGTGACGCCCCCTCGGGCAGCTCATACTCAATGTTCGTGACGGATAAATGGGTGCCCATAATAGTACTAAAGCCTCTGATTCTTGTTTATTTGATCATTTGAGCATCCTGCAAAAAGTCAGACCCGGAATGAGAAAAGCTCCGCTCCAGAATTTACCGCCAGCATGATGATTGAAAAATAGCAAGCATTTGATTAATTTAAGGAATTTTAGATTTTTGTTTTAAGGCAGACTATTATTTATTATAACTATAGTAACTTAAAAAACCTGTAATAGAAAAACATTAAGAATAATTTGTTTTATATCATAAATGTGAAAGAAAACGAGTCCTGTTTTTATCCGGGTTCACTTTTACAGTCCGCTAAGTTCCGTCATGTGCTCGAGCTGGTCGTGCCGGGTGCATGCTCGGGACTCCCCCAGCCGGGAAT
This sequence comes from Gammaproteobacteria bacterium, assembly GCA_032251315.1. Classification (GTDB taxonomy): domain Bacteria; phylum Pseudomonadota; class Gammaproteobacteria; order SZUA-229; family SZUA-229; genus LH-M37. The sequence goes on along the minus strand of JAVVEE010000023.1, from coordinate 8,533 downwards.
AATAAGCGGCTCAGAGTACTGCGTTTATGTGTATTTGCCGGAAAAGCCGGCAGGTCAGATTTGTGCTTTTATGAACCAGCCGTGAAATCTACAGCTAAACGTTGGCAGAGATTGACGACCGTCGAATATCGACGCCCATAACGTCGTTGTGGTTATTAAATAGATTGTGATGGCGGAGATTTTTGTCAAGTGAAGTGACAACAGAAACGCGATGTGATGAGACCTGTTTTTATCTGGATGCCTATGAAGGCGACACCCGCATTTATTCAAATAACTGGAACCGCCGCATTAAGCGTAATATGGTCTAACTTCGCGTAGGAAATCACAGGCCACACAATAAATATCATGCTTTATTTATTGGTCTGCTTATTTTTCAGTTTTGTTATTCTTCCGGCCGGAATTATTATCCAGCCACTTTAAGCTTAGCCAGTACCACAAGGTTATAGATGGCAGCCCAGCTCCAGTCGTCAGTCAGGCAATACAGCAGTTGGCATACCGCCGGGAAACGGTATGGCGTAATCCCCGGCAATATGCAGCTTCATTATTAAAAATTATTTTTTAGCGCTGGAGAAATCGAAAGGGACATAAGCGGGACACCAGCCGATGGCTGCGGTGAACAGCGGGATGACGCCAACGGCTCCCCACCAGGACTGGAAATAAACCCCACCGGCAACTATGCCTGCACCGACGATGGCTCTTGCGATTCTGTCTGCCTTTCCCATATTGCATTTCATTGGACTCGCCTTTTTTATGATTATGGTTGTTATTAATTTTCTATGCCGTCTTCAGTAGCGGCAGCAACATGTCGGATATTAACCGTGTTTGCCGGCTTTTGCAGCCAGCAGTTCAATCTGATAACCATCGGGATCTTCCACAAAAGCGATGATGGTATTGCCCGCATTCATGGGTCCGGCATCACGTAGAACCTTGCCGCCCTGTTGACGAATTTGTGCGGTCGCATCGTAGACATCATCGACTTCAATGGCGAGATGGCCGAAGCCATCACCAAGCTCATAGCTGGTGATCCCCCAGTTATGGGTGAGTTCGAGCACGGTGTTTCCACTTTCATCACCGTATCCCAGAAAGGCCAGGGTGAACTTCCCCTCCGGATAATCTTTGCGCCGCAGCAGTTTCATGCCTAATATCTCAGTATAAAACTTGATCGAATCGTCGAGATTGCCGACGCGTAACATGGTGTGGAGTAATCGCATGAGTTTCATCCTGTCATTAATGAATTCGGGTGTGGTAAATCGCCTGATTGCGCAGGAACCTGTCCGTACCCCTTCAATCCCCCTCAGGTTCCGCGCGGTGTTTGGTCTGGATAAAATGCCGGTGCGGTACGTGCAGCAGTTCGGCCAGTCTTCTTACCAGGTGCTCTTCGTATTTATCGAGTTCATTGTCCGCATAGGCGATGTGCCAGAGCTGTTCAACCAGGAAAATTTTCTGTTCCTGTGAATAGTGCTGGTTAATCAGGGAGGTGAACTGATGGTAATCGGTAGAGCTCTCCTTTTCTTCGCGCGCCAGGGCTATTAACTCTTCGGTTTCGGCATCGCTGATGTCGAACTGCTGCTGCAAGGCAAGGCGCATTTTCAGTCGTTCATCTTCATGAATGGTTTCATCAACATTGACCATTTCAAAGAGCAGCACGGCGCAGCTTAGCTTGAGCCTGTGGTCGATATCCTCCCGGGTAGCTTCATTATTGATGCTTAGCTGTGATTCGAAAAATTGTTTAATGCGTGAAATCATAAGGCCTCAGTGGCGGCTAGCGCCTGTTCGATGCGGGCTTCTTCAAAGCCGCTGAAAAGATAATCGCCGATGAATAATATCGGGATGCCCAGTGGTTGCATGGCCGGGTTGTTTGAGGCGCTGTTTATCTGCGCATACCTCTGTGTGCCCTGAGCGTCATCTTCGATATTGTATTCGCAGTAGTTTATTTCATTGGCGACGAAATATTTTCGCGCCTTGTAGCAGTAGGGGCACCACGATGCGCCGAGCATGATCACGTCCGGTTGGAATGAGAGCGTCTCGGTATTGCAGTAGACCGCTTTAACCGAAGGCTTATAGGCGATAGTGAAAATAATAAGGGCAAACAGGCTCAGTATGAGCAGGCCATTGGCGCGCCGACGCCGCGGTGACTTCGACTCCGCTATCCCGAGGTTATCGATGGGTGTTTGTTCAGTCATAATTAATCTTAACAGCAATGCGCCGGCGCTAAACGCGCCGGATTATAAGTTTAATCCGGCGTCTCTCGCCGGCCGAAATTGATGCCAATAGAAAATCGATCCTGCGTGCTCAGGTTTTCGGTGACTTCGTGAACCATGTCGGGCTTGAAGAAAATAAAACTGCCCGCCTCGGGGGTGATCCGTACCGGCTCATCCGCAGTCTGGATGATGATGTCGCCCGAGTTTTCCGGCACTGAAATGTAGTAGGCGGCGGAGAGCAGTTCGTCGTCATCATCGTGGCGATGCGCGGTGGTGACGGCACCCGCAGGCATGTAGTTAAACCAGTAACCCATATCGATCTGTGCCGTGCCCAGAATGAGATTGGCCCACCGGCTGGCCTGCTGCCTGAGCTGCGCAAGTTCGGGAATGTGCCGTTCGTTTAGATAGATGTTTTCGTAACGGCCATTAAACAGATGGGTGCGCACAACATCCTCATCCTGATAATACTCATAGAAGCGCGCCAGCAGGAGCGGGTTCAGCTGCTTCAGCGGTTCCGAGGTGGCGGTGTAGATCTCCGCCTGGGCATGAAGTTTTTTGAGCGAACTATTCATTAATCTATATTTTTAGTGATGCATGTGTTCCGAATGATCGGTACGATCCCCGGCATTGTTCTGAGTTCCATTCTGCTGTTGATGGCCCATGGGAATGTACAGGCTGCCGATGGCCATGGCGATAATCAGCAGACCGGCGACGGTGCGGATTTTGGGGTTGGCGGCAAAGCGCGTCAGCCATGAGGTCATGAAACCGGCCATCAGCAGGGTGGGCAGGGTGCCCAGGCCGAAAGCCAACATCAGCAGCGCGCCCTGAATGGCGTTGCCTGCGGACAGCGCCCAGATCAGAACAAAATAGACCATGCCGCAGGGCAGCCAGCCCCAGACCAGGCCATAGCCCAGCGCCCTGAGCGGGGTGGAGACGGGCAGCAGGCGTCGGCCATACGGTTCCAGCTTTTTCCACAGGGGCACGCCTATTTTCTCCACCCGGGTGAGCTGCGGTAGCCAGCCGGAGAGGTAGAGCCCCACGGCGATCATCATGGTGATGCCGATGTATTGCAGCACTAAATGCCCCTGTTGCAGGCCTGCCGAAGTCAGTACGCTGGTGCCGACGGCGCCGGCTAACAGTCCGGCCAGGCTGTAACTGATGATGCGCCCGGCATTGTAGGTGCCCACGAAAAACAGCAGCCGAAGCCTGTTGTCGCGTATTTCTGCGGGCAGCCCGAGGCTCAGCGCACCGATGATGCCGCCGCACATGCCGACGCAGTGCAGGGTGGTGAACAGGCCCAAAATAAAGGCGGAGGCAAGGGTGGCAGGATTATCCATATGAATTTCCGGAGATTTTAAATGTGCAGTTTCCCGGCCGATGCTATCGATCTCGGGAATTCAGCTATTGAGCTGAGAAAATCGCCTATTTTAAGCTGTATAAATCCTTTCTGCTGCATCTTTGTGTTCATTGGAGTTTCTGAGGAATCTCTGAATTGAGATAACAGAAGTTTTTTACCACTGAGGCGCTGAGGCGCAGAGAAAAACATCATTATTCTTGGAAGTGATTTCGTGATCAGCCCCGATTTACCTTAGTGCCTCACTCCCTGTGGAAAATAACAACTACAACGTCTGTAACAGCTGCTCGATCAGGGCGCGGTGTTCGCCGTGCATGGAGTACACCGCATAGGCTTTCAGCGGTATTTCGGGGGCATCCTCGACCTTGAAAAGCCTGTTCTGTTCGAGTTTGTCTTTAACCATGGAGGTGGGGAGATAGGCCGCGCCGCCGCAACTTTCGATCAGGCCGAGGGCGATACTGCCGACATTCGCCCGCACCGCAGCGATAGGACGCTGGGGAAAATACTTTTCGTGCAGACTGGTAAACAGGGTGCCCCAGTCGACCCGGACATAGCCATCCGCCAGAGCGTCATCCGCGTTTTGATTTGGTTCACTGCTCACCATGATCAACGGAATGCTGCTGATCTCCCGGACAACCATTTCCCGAAGCTGGGGCGGTTCGTAGATAAAACCGAGGTCAATAGTATCCTGCTCCAGCTTTTGTGCAATCTGCTTGGAGGTGCTGGATTCGGCCCGAAAGCCGATCAGGGGCGAATGGCAGTGAATATCGTTGAGCCAGTCCTGGAGCAGAAACTCCCACAGACTGTTGACGCCCACCACCATCAAATGCTTATCGATCTGCTTGCTGAGCGCGATTTCCTGATGGGCAAGCTCCCAGGCGCTGAGGATAAAACGGGCATGGCGCTTAAAGCGTTCACCGGCCTGGCTCAGACTGACGGTCTGCCGGTCGCGCCGGAACAGAATCAGCCCGAGGGTTTGCTCAAGCTGGCGCACGCGGGCGCTGACTGCAGAGGGCGAAATACACAGGTTTTCCGCGGCTTTGCGGAAGTTGCGCATGCGTTCGACTTCGAGAAAGGTTTTTAAATGTTCGATATCCATGCTGCTTAACTCAGGACTACTTAACTCAGGGTATCTGCTGTGCAAAATTTTAGCACATAGTGGCTCGTTTATTTCGCTTTGCAGTTTAAGGTGGCTCGATTAGAATTTGCGCCTTAAAATTTTTAATGTCTCTCCTCCTAAAATAACAATATTTGATGATCATGACTGACGAAAAAGCCGCTTTACCCATAAAGAAAATCATCGCTGCCGTTATTTTTGCGCTGGGCGCACTGTGGTTGACAGCCTATACCCCGAGCATTGAAGTGGCCTGGGTGTCCGCCATCCTGATGCTCACTATTTATCTGTTCGCTTTTGAAGTCGTCAGTGTCGATATCGCCGCGATCAGCGTCATGGTATTGCTTGGGTTGACAGGGCTGCTGGCCCCCCTGATGGGGCTGGAACAGGGGCTGGTGGATACGGAGAACCTTTTTGACGGCTTCTCCAGTAACGCGGTGATGTCAATTATCGCGGTAATGATTATCGGGGCGGGCCTGGATAAAACCGGCCTGATGGCGAAAGTAGCCGTGTTCATTCTTAAGGTGGGTGGTAAGACCGAAAGACGCATCATCCCCATTATTTCCGGCACCGTCGGCGTTATCTCATCATTTATGCAGAACGTTGGCGCGGCAGCACTCTTTCTGCCGGTGGTAAGTCGTATTTCTGCGCGTTCCGGTCTGCCCATGTCCCGTCTGCTGATGCCGATGGGGTTCTGCGCCATTCTCGGTGGCACCATGACCATGGTCGGCTCGTCGCCCCTGATTCTGCTCAACGACCTGATGGCAACCTCTAACCAGACATTGCCCGCCGATCAGCAGATGGAAACCTGGGGTCTGTTTGCCGTCACCCCTGTAGGTCTGGCGCTAGTGCTCACCGGTATTATTTATTTTGTCGTATTCGGGCGCTACATATTACCTAAAACCGCCGCTCAGAAAGGCACAAAAAGCGATGAAACTGCCGACTACTTCAAGCGCGTCTATGGCATCGATTATGATTTGTATGAACTGGTTGTGCCCGAAAAGAGCCCGCTGGTGGGTATTAGCCTGAGAGATATAGAGCACCAGGATAAAGTTCGCATCGTTGCGGTTAAAAGTGGTGAAGGCAATCTGCACATGGGCGAGGGCGGCATCTCACGTGAAACCGGCATCAGCGCCGGCTGCGTGCTGGGCGTTCTGGCTTCACCCAAAAACCTGCTGGAATTCTCTGAAAAATATGATCTGGAGTTAAACAGTGAGCTGTTCGTCTTTGCCGATGCCCTTTCCTCGGAAAAATCGGGTATTGCCGATATCGTTATTCCACCGAGCTCCAGCCTGATCGATAAAAGCGCCACCGATTTATGGCTGCGTAAAACCTATGGTATCGCACTGGTTGCACTCCATCGCGACGGCAAGACGCTCTATGAAGGCGAAGACATCCGCACCCTGCCTTTCAAGGCCGGCGACACCATGATCGTTCATACCAGCTGGGAAGCGCTGGCACGCCTGGAAGACGATTCTAACTTTGTTGTCGTCACCACCGAATACCCGCACGAAGAGGCGCGTCCACATAAAGTAGGTTGGGCGGGATTTTTCTTCGCTGTCGCCCTGGGGATGATCCTGTTCAGTGATGTGCTTTTGTCGGTAGCGCTGCTGACCGGCGCACTGGGTATGGTGCTGTCAGGGGTAATAAAAATTGAAGAGGCTTATAAAGCCGTTTCGTGGAAAACCGTATTTCTGCTGGCGAGTCTGATCCCATTGGGGCTGGCCGTTGAAACTTCAGGCACGGCGCGCTGGATCGCTGAACAGACACTGTCTGTCGTCGGACATATGGATATATGGGTTATTCAGGCAGCGGTAGCAATTCTGGCAACATTTTTTACGCTGGTGATGTCCAATGTGGGTGCTACCGTATTGCTGGTGCCACTGGCCGTGAATATTGCTATCGGTGTGGGTGCGAGTCCTGCTGTCTTTGCCCTGACCGTGGCGATTGCCACTTCAAACTCATTCCTGATTCCGACTCATCAGGTCAATGCTTTAATCATGGGTCCCGGCGGTTACCGCGTGCCTGACTTTTTGAAGGCAGGTGGCATTATGACCATACTGTTCCTGATCGTCATGATAGCCATGATGAATCTAATTTTCTAATTTAACGTTCTAGTTTGAATTTTCAGGAATCAGTTTATGCTCAATTTTTTCAATAAAATCGGTCTGACTCTGGCTGCATTATTGTTGCCCATGCTGGCCATGGCCAGTACAGGTGCCGCCACCGGTGAAGAGGCGGTACCGCTTGATTTAACCTACAGCGGCGTTGGTTTTTTCGCACTGATTATTTTTGCATTCGCCTACATTCTGGTGGTCGGTGAAGAGTTTATTCACCTGCGTAAATCCAAGCCGGTCATTATTGCCGCAGGTTTAATCTGGGGTACTATTGGCTGGGTTTATACCCAGCACGGCATGTCCCATCTGGCTGAAACGGCGGTGCGTCACAACCTGCTGGAATACGCTGAATTGATGCTGTTCCTGCTGGTGGCGATGACCTACATCAACGCCATGGAAGAGCGGCAGGTATTCGGCTCGCTGCGTTCCTGGCTGGTAAGAAAAGGTTTCGGCTTCCGTCAGTTATTCTGGATGACCGGTATTCTGGCATTCTTTATTTCACCGATTGCCGACAACCTGACCACCGCCCTGCTGATGTGCGCCGTGGTACTGGCCGTAGGCGGGACGAATAGCAAATTCGTCACACTGGCCTGCATTAACATCGTTATCGGTGCAAACGCGGGGGGCGCATTTTCACCCTTTGGTGATATCACTACCCTGATGGTCTGGCAAAAAGGCATGGTCGAATTTACGACCTTCTTTAATCTGTTTATTCCATCAGTCGTTAACTTTATTGTGCCTGCGGCCATCATGCATTTCTTCATTCCCCATGGCCAGCCTGAAGCTTCAGATGAAACCGTGTTTATGTATCGTGGCGCGAAACGCATCATCGCACTGTTTCTGCTGACCATCTTTACCGCCGTTAGCTTCCACTCCTTTCTGGGCCTACCCCCGGTCATCGGCATGCTCACCGGTCTGGGCTACCTACAGTTCTTCGGCTTTTTCCTGAAGAAGACCCATGATCGTTGTATCAAACAACGAGCTGCTCATTGTGTTCCGGAACGCAATGGTGACGAAAACAGTATCGGCCAGATCGGCGACATCGTTGCCTTTGATGTCTTCAACAAAATTGCCCGCGCCGAGTGGGATACCCTGTTCTTCTTCTACGGCGTAGTGCTGTGCGTCGGCGGTCTGGGTTTCCTCGGTTATCTCTCCATGGCCTCCGAATTAATGTATACCCAGTGGGGTCCGACCAATGCCAACATTGCAGTGGGTGTGCTTTCAGCCATCGTCGACAACATTCCGGTAATGTTCGCGGTGCTCACCATGAACCCGGACATGTCTACGGGCCAGTGGTTACTCGTCACCATGACCGCCGGCGTTGGCGGCTCCCTGTTGTCCATCGGCTCTGCTGCGGGTGTGGCTTTGATGGGCCAGGCCAAGGGCCAATATACTTTCTTCGGCCATCTTAAATGGACACCGGTAATAGCATTGGGGTATGCCGCGAGCATTGCGGTGCACATGTGGGTGAATGAGAGTTTCTTTACTTGATAAGTAACTCAGCAATGTTTCACTGAAAAAGCAGGGTGGTTTATCCGTCCTGCTTTTTTTATTGTCTTCTCGAACGCATGTGAGAGATCTTGGTTTTGCTCGTTTCACGCTATTGCGTACGAATGTATACGCTCTATATATTCGCGTAATTATTAACCTTCCTGATAAATCATAGCGTTTTGGGTAGTGGGTTCGCGCACCCACGGGCGTGTTACTTTCTTTTGCGAAAAAAGAAAGTAACCAAAGAAATTCGCCC